>CAZRQI010000066.1:0-8568 GCA_964602025.1 uncultured Veillonellaceae bacterium | reverse complement strand
AATCGCACTGTAATAAATCTGGTTTTTTGTCATGGCCGCCATCTCGGCGTCAACATCCACATTGTTACCGTCCGTTCGCAGGGAAGTGTCATCAACGGTTCGAATGTGATTGGGTGCAATTTGCTCTGTCGATGGCAGAAGATGTTTGGGATGAGTGCGGGTCATTGCGGCGTATGAACTCCCACGATTGGCATCCGCCGCTGCCGCCGCGGCAAGTTCTGATTCAAACGATACTTCCATCCGTTTATATCCCGGTGTGTTAATATTTGCAATGTTATTACTAATTACTTTGTGTCGCAACGACGATCCTTTTAATGCATTCTCCAGCAGATTTCCCGGCGCGGAATCAAAAATGCGGTTGAACAAAAGAAACGTCCCTCCTTCACAAAAGCGTTATACGGTGCATTATAACATACCAATTATTATATTCAACATACGGAAAAAAAGTCCTGCCTAGGGGAAGGAAACCACCCGCCAGGGTGGTTTCCCAACAGATTATCGTTTCAGCTTTTTCAACTCATCAATCAGTTTTTCATTCAAGACCTTAATATAGGTCCCCTTCATTCCCAACGATTTGGATTCGATCACTCCGGCGCTTTCGAATTTCCGCAAGGCATTGACGATCACAGAGCGTGTAATTCCGACACGGTCGGCAATCTTGCTGGCAACCAGCAGCCCTTCGTTTCCGTCCAATTCACCCAAAATGTGCATGACAGCTTCCATTTCCGAATAAGACAAGGTGCCGAGCGCGACCTGGATGGTTGCCATTTTTCGGGCATCATCTTCAATCCGCTCCGTACGGTCACGCAAAAACTCGATGCCGACGACAGTTGCGGCATATTCAGCCAAAATCAGGTCTTCATCTACAAAGGGTTCGTTGAAAGTTGCTACAATCAGCGTTCCCAGACGTTCCCCAGCGCCATAGATTGGCACAACTGTCGTGAATTTTTCATTGGCGATACACGGTGTATCGGTACTGAAAGCACACATTCCATTATTGAGAGTCAAATTCTCGGATGTTTCCAAAACTTTTGACAACCAAGCCACATACCGATCCGGAAAACGTCCAAGCTTCAACACTTTTTCCAACATCAGATCGCACTCAAAATCACCCACAATGCTATACCCCAGGATTATGCCTTCCCGGTTGACCAGATACACGTTCGCCCGCATTACTTCACTCAACGTATTGGACAAATCACCATAGGAAATTTTTTCAACCTTTTCGAGCAACCGGCTAATTTTTCTTGTTTTCTCCAATAATACGCTCGCCACTTAAAATTCCACCTCTCAAATACTATTTCGATAATTCTCGGAAAAACCATAAGGGTCCTTATGCCCTGGGATGAGCGTTCCGGTAGACAGATAACAACCGTTCACTGGATACATGGGTATAAACCTGCGTGGTTTTGAGGCTCACATGTCCCAACAGTTCTTGTACAGATCGAAGATCCGCGCCATTGTCCAACAGATGAGTTGCGAAGCTGTGCCGTAATGTGTGGGGAGTCACCCGTTTGTGAATAGCCAACAATGCAACATATTTATCCAGTATCCTGCGGACACTTCGATCGCTCAAAGGAGTTCCGCTATGATTAAGAAACAACGAATCCGTTGTTCCGGCACTTTTTTGTTCCAATAATGGTCGACTTTCCTGCAAGTACGAAGACAATGCGCCAACCGCCATTCGTCCAATCGGAACAATCCGTTCTTTCGATCCTTTGCCGAAGACCAAAATATATTGTTCTGCCAAATCGATATTCGACAATGACAGTCCTGTTAATTCCGAAACCCGTATCCCTGCTCCATACAACAATTCCAAAATTGCGGAATCACGGCGTCCAAGCATCGTCCGCCGCGGCAGTTTCATCAAATCATCAATTTCCGGCACATCCAAAAATTGCGGCAAACGCCGTTCCAACTTTGGGGTCCGAATTCCGACAAACGGATTGGACTCGATGATTTGTTCCCGGCAAAGATAGCGGAAAAATGATCGCAAGGCGGCGATCTGCCGAGCCATTGTCTTGCGGGAGTATTCCCGCCCGACCAGCGATGCCAGATAGCGTCTCGCCATGTAGGCATCCACAGCGCCGAACGTAAAATCGCCGGTTGTTAACCGGCGTAAGAACTCCAGAAACTGTTCGATATCCCGGCGATAGTTATGGACAGTATGGTGAGATACATTTTTGGTTCCTTGAATAAAGTCCAGATAGTTTTCCAATTGGATCAGCCAGACATTACTCATGTAAAATGCCCCAATATCCTATACTTGAAACATATTTTAGCACAATTAAAAAAGTGTGGCAATAAGATTGTCACACTTTTCATAATTGTTTTCGAAAACCTTCATTTTTCTCAGGACTTCTTCTTGGCGGTTTCAGACGTTTTCTTGGATTTGATCGCCGCTTTGGGCGGGCCGGAATCCGCTTTTGGTTTTTTTGTCGGCCGTTTTTCCTTGGTTGTCGAAGAAACAGCTCCCGGCTTGGCTTTGGCAACCGGCTTTTTCGCAGACGTTTTCTTCGGCTTTGTTGCTGTCGCGTTGTCCATTCTTACGCTCTCTGTTTTTTCCTTTACCGCCGTGGCATCGCCAGACCGAGTCGGACATTCATTGTTGCTGCATTCGGATACAGCCGGCTGGTTTTTGTACTTTTTCTCCACCAAATAGTTCCCGCACACCGGACATAACTCGCCGGTCGGTTTGTTCCACGAAATAAACTTGCAGGCAGGATAATCGCCGCACCCATAAAATAACCGGCCAGTTTTCGTCTTCCGCTCCACAATTGGTTTTTCACACATCGGGCAAGCCACGCCGATTTCTTTGACCAAGGGACGAGTCGTCCGGCATTCCGGGAATCGGGTGCATCCCAAAAAAGCTCCAAATCGGCCATGTTTGACGGCCATCGGCGCACCGCAGTTTTCGCAGGCAATATCGGTGATCTCCTCTGGAACCTTGACACGCGGCGCTTCTTCTTCCACATGCCCGATCTGTTCAATAAAAGGACCGTAAAACTCTTGCAGCAACGCTCGCCAATCCTGTCCGCCCTGGGCGATTTCATCCAGATTGTTCTCCATTGCCGCCGTAAACCCAACATCAACAATTTTCGGGAAATATTCCTGCAACAGATCATTAACAATAAAGCCCAATGGCGTCGGCTGAAATTTCTTTTCCGCTTTTATCACATAGCCCCTACCCTGAATTGTATCAATGGTCGGCGCATAGGTGCTCGGTCGGCCGATTCCCTTTTCTTCCAGCAGCTTGATAAGTGCGGCCTCGGTAAATCTTGCCGGCGGCTCCGTAAAGTGTTGTACTGGGCGGATCTCCTGCGCGGTCAGTTCTTCGCCAACCTCCAACGGCGGCAGTGATTTGTCACTTTCCACTTTGTTTCCATTGTCAACCGAGTCGGCATAGACTGCCATAAAGCCCGGAAAACGCAAAATGGATCCAGAAGCGCGTAAGCCTTGTTTCCCCGCGCTAATTTCCACTGATACCGTATCAAAAATTGCCGGCTTCATCTGGCTGGCAATAAAACGTTTCCAAATCAGTTCATATAGTCGTTTCTGATCCCGGCTGATTGCCGGAGGTAATTGCTCGACCGTAATCTGAGGGGACGAGGGCCGAATCGCTTCGTGCGCGTCTTGGGCGCTCTTCTTGGAATATTGTGGCGCTGTTGGCGGCAAATAAGAATGCCCCAGATTTGTTTCCACCCATTCGCGGGCTTCGGCCTGTGCAATCGTGGAAATTCGGGTAGAGTCGGTTCGCATATAGGTAATATGCCCTTCTTCATACAACTGTTGCGCCAACATCATGGTCTTTTTGGCGCTGAAGCCCAGCTTGTGCGAGGCGTCCTGCTGCAGGGTGCTGGTGATAAAAGGCGGATAAGGCTTGCGCTGACGGTCGCGGCGTTTAATATTCTCGACTCGGAATGATTCCGCTCGTTCCAGATCACGCTGAATCAAAGCAGCCTCTTCCGAATTTGTTATGTCCGTCTTCTTGCCATCCACTATCACTAATTCCGCTTCAAACAACACCGGCGATTCCTGCTTTTGCAAAACGGCATGGATTGACCAGTATTCCGTAACTTGAAACGCCTGAATTTCGCGTTCGCGATCACAGATGAGGCGAACAGCCACGGACTGAACCCGACCGGCGCTCAAGCCCCGGCGTACTTTCTTCCACAATAGCGGACTCAACTTGTAGCCAACAATACGGTCGAGAATACGGCGCGTCTGTTGCGCATTGACCATGTGCTCATCAATTTGCCGAGCGTGTTTGATCGCTTCTGATACAGCAGTTTTGGTAATTTCATTGAACTCGATCCGGCAAGTGTTTTCCGAGGTAATATTCAGCAATGTCGCCAAATGCCAGGCAATCGCTTCCCCTTCGCGGTCCGGGTCAGTTGCAAGATATACTTTTTTAGCCTGACCGGCCAGTTTAAAAAGTTCATTCGCCAGGGCCGTTTTTCCGCGTACTGTGATGTATTTAGGTTCAAAGCCATTATCTACATCAATACCGAACTGACTTTTGGGCAAATCGCGCAAATGCCCCATGGTTGCCTTCACGAGATACTCCGACTTACCGAGGTATTTTTCTATTGTGCTTGCCTTAGCAGGCGACTCAACAATTACAAGATTTTTGGCCAACTCTTTCACTCCTTGGCAACTCTGCCATAACCGGCTCCGGAGAAGTTCACAACATATCCGGCCATTTCCAGTTGCAACAGAACTACTGCAATATGCGACGCATCCATTTTTAGCCGCATCACCAGCTCGTCAACCGGCGTCGGTTCCGTGTATGATAGTTCCCCGAGAACCTTTTTTTCATCAGGGGACAGTTGCCCATTGGCTTCTTTAGGTGAAGACGCAAAAGCCATCCCCAAGTCTTCCACCAATTCTTCCGCTGTACGGATCAGCCGTGCGCCTTGCTGGATCAGGCGATGAACGCCCCGACTTGCATTGGAAAAAACACTGCCGGGGATCGCGTATACCTCCCGGTTTTCATTCAGGGCAAGATCGGCGGTAATCAGAGCGCCGCTCTTTTCCGCAGCTTCCACGACTAGAACGCCGACGGACATCCCGGCCACGATTCGGTTGCGGGCCGGAAACTGTCCGGGAATGGGAGGAGTACCAGGTGGATATTCGGAAATCAGACAACCCGTGGACGCAATCCGATCCAGCAAGCATCTATTTTCCGGCGGATACACGACATCCACGCCGCACCCCAGAACAGCTATGGTCGCCGCGCCAGCCGCCAGAGCTCCTTCATGAGCGGCAGCGTCGATCCCTTTGGCGGCGCCGCTGACAATCGTAACTCCGGATCGGGCGATTTTTTCACTGAATGAACGCGCGACATTGCGGCCATATGGCGTGGAACGCCGGGATCCAACAACGGCGAGATTTAAGGAATCGCCGATCATGCGGCCGCGATAGAACAATACGGCTGGTGGATCATAGATATTTCGCAGCAACTGTGGATATTCCGGGTCATTAAGGCTGCAAATCCGAATCCCTTGCCGTATCCACTGTTTGGCAAGTTCTGATGGGTCAAGGCGGTCCCGCAGTGACAAAATCCCTTCAATTTCCTTACTGCTAAGAATGCGAGAATTGTTCAGTTCCTCACAGGAAGCATTCCAGGCTGTCCCAGCGTCACCGAAGTAATCTGTTAGTTTCTTCTGTTTTAAACTGCCGATTCCCGGTACCATCAGGAGCATTGCCGCTGGCATATGTTCCATTTCCATTTCATCTCCAGATATGGACCGACAATATATGGTCCTTATTATAGTCCTGTATCAGAATCGGGGTCAAGTTGTCCGGATAAAGTTCAGGCGGACAAGCTGAGCTTGCCCGCCTGAACTTACGCAAAACATTTATTTCGCGAATCCCATTCCACTCGTTTCCACAGATGAACTTTCTGGTTGGCAAGGAGCGCCACCTTTTCCTCAAGATTGTTTACCAGCTTTCCAGCAATCCGCATGTCCAGCGGAGCGATATCCAGAATCGGAGTCAATACAAAAGCACGCTGGAAAATTCCCGGATGCGGTAGTTGTAGCGCCGCCTCATTCAATTGAACTTCGTCATATACAAGCAAATCAAGATCGATCACTCGCGGCCCCCATTGCCGGGTCCGAACTCTTCCCAGCAAATCTTCCACTGCTAAACACTTTGCCAGGAGTTGATAAGGAGAAAGCCTCGTCGTGATTTTCGCCACCATATTTAAGAAATCGGCTTGGTTCGTCACACCAAACGGCGTCGTTTCATAAATCGCCGAAATCTGGTCGATGGAAAGGCTACCGTCCTCTTCCAGTAAACGCAAGGCCGCTTCAAGGTTTTTCGCGCGATCTCCCATATTACTGCCCAGACCAATCAAAATCATATTGTTTGGTCCCGATGGATTTCCACCTGAACTCCGTCCAACAATCCCGACAAAGGAACCGCCGGTTTTCGCACCCGAACCGTCACCGACATGATGCGTACTTCTTCCAAAACAACATCGCCGATACGCTGGGCAACCCGTTCCAGCAAACGATAGCGTTCTTGTTCCACAACCGATTTTATTCGCGAAAAGATCTCGACATAATTGACGGCATCCGCTAAACTGTCCGTTTGCCCCGCTACTGCCAGATCCGTTTGAAATTCGACGTCGACTTCGAAAACCTGTCCATTCCGCTGCTCAAATTCTTCACAACCATGAAACCCAAAAAACTTCATATTATATAAGGTTACCTTATCCATGAGCAAATGTCCTCCATCCCTGCAATGCATCCGTCATCATCGCCATCCGTTTCGCCTGCTTCACGTCATGCACACGTACAATCGAAGCTCCATTTAAAAGGGAATGCACCACCGTGGCGCCGGTCCCTTCCATTCTTTCTTCAACGGGGAGTCCCAAAATTTCCCCGATGAAACGTTTTCGCGAAGTCCCCACCAGAATCGGTTGCCCCAGCGCGCCGAGCTCCGTTAGGCGGCCCAAAACTTCCAGGTTCTGGGCCGCATTCTTGCCGAACCCGATCCCGGGATCAATAATAAACTGATTTTCGGTCATCCCGGCGTTTATGCCGATTTCCAGGCTTCGGTGGAAAAAATCCGTCATTTCGCTCATGATGTCCCGTGTGGATTCGGTCGAGTTGCGATTATGCATCACCACGACGGGAACCCCATGCTTTGCCGCCACCTTCGCCATGTCCGAATCCTGTTGCAATCCCCAAATATCGTTGAGAATGTGGGCGCCCATGTGTAGCGCCCGATCCGCAACTTCACTCTTATAGGTGTCGATCGATACGGGGATCTCCACCGCCGCCAAAACTTTTTCCAGCACGGGCAGCAGCCGGTTCATTTCTTCCTGGGCCGTAATGGGTTTCGCCCCATAGGGGCGGGTCGATTCGGCGCCGATATCGAGCAAATCGGCGCCTTCGGCAGCCAATTGTTTCGCCCGTTCCACAGCCGCTTCCAGTTCATTATGCCGGCCACCGTCAGAAAACGAATCCGGCGTCAGGTTTAAAATTCCCATAACCATTGTCCGGCCCGGTTCTATCGACCAACTGCGGTCATGAATCCGATATTGGCGGCGTAGTGACGATGAATTGATCGCCAACACCTGTTCGACTGCCTTTGCGAGGTCCGGCAATCCCCATGGTTGCTGTCGCAACTGCGCCAAAGCCAAGCGATAATGCTTCAGTGTTCCGCAAATCAGCACATCCGTATATTCCACGCTCAAATCGGCGGTTCCCCGGGCAACGGCGACTTCAGCGCCTTTGGCCAAAAAAGTCTGCTTCAATAAATTGGCGGCCTTAGCCGGAACATGCTCAACACAAATTGAACGAAATATAGCCTTTGGCGCCATAATGGCAATCCCTGCCGGATCGCAGTTCAGCTGTGTTAAACAGGCCATAGCCTGGTTAACATCTTTAATTTGCAGCACTCGTGCTTGATAATCCATCAAATTCCTCCTGTTGCAGGCAAAGTCGCGATATTGTATCATAGTAACAATTGATAAGCGCAGAATTTTCAAGGAGGCGCCCAGTATGAAGCAGCGATTGCCCATCACCCAATTCAACTTGCCGGTAGAAGAAATTCGTAACGGTTTCTATAGCGACAGTTATTTCGTGCGGTCCCAAAACATTCTGGACAAAGATCATTATAACCCCTGGGTCATGATGCAGGTATTCCAACGCCAGGCGGCAGTCTTGTGCGGCATCGATCACGCGATCGCCATTCTGAAGATGTGCGCCCGCCAAACGGAGAATCTTAAAATACGTGCCTTGTTCGATGGCGACAGGCTGAATCCATGGGATACCGTGATGACCATCGAAGGGCATCTGGCTGATTTCGTCCATTTGGAAACCGTATATCTGGGAGTTCTTTCCCGACAAACAAAAATCGCCACCAACGTCGATCGCGTCGTCAAAGCCGCTGCCGGCAAACCGGTTCTGTTCTTCCCTTCCCGTTTTGATCACTACGCGGTTCAGGCGGAAGACGGTTATGCCGCAAAGATCGGCGGCGTGATCGGAGTTTCCACGCCGGCCAATGCCGCCTATTGGGGAGGAGAAGCGCTGGGCACGATTCCCCATGCGCTGA
>CAZRQI010000065.1:0-8714 GCA_964602025.1 uncultured Veillonellaceae bacterium | reverse complement strand
GGTGTGTCGCGGCGATGCCAGAAGATTTTTGTTGGCATCGATCATATTGTCCCAGGCAGTGGGATTGTAACCCGAAAAATTGTCGTAGTAGAATTCAATTTGGGTGGCGGGACTGGCAAAGGAACTGCGCAGGGCGGAAAGCGAAAAATCGGGCTGCAATCCGGCCGGAACGCAGACGGAATAGCCGTGGGGATAGTCAGTGAAGCGCTGATAACCGGGCAATTTTGGATCAGTCTCGATTTTTTTGACATCCATCCAGGCCCCCGCCGGTGGTGCGGCTGCGGGTTTGCCGTCAACAACCCAGACAACCGGCGCGACCGTAGCTAACGCGGCGACCGGCGCGGCAGGAAGTGCGATGCAGATCAGAAACAGCAGACAGAGAACCAGAGCTTTTTTTGTGGTTATCGTAGGATCACCTCCAATAATATTTGGCAAGCTGTTGATAAAGGCCTATTGGAACCTTTCTGACCAGCTTGTGGCGAAGTAGTGAAGATTTGGCGAGCAGTTCCTATTTTTGCGGGAGATAGTTTTTCAGCCCGCGGCGGAAGGCTTCCGTGGTGGCGGCATTCTCATCCAGCAGATAGATGCGGCCGGGGCGACCGGCGGGATCGAGATCGATGCCGCTCCACCAGATGGCGACCTTGATACGGTCATACTGGGGCATTTTCCGGAACATGTCGTTGATCCAGGCGACTTTGTCGCCGCCGACGGAATTCGAGCCGAACTCGGTGATCATGAACGGTTTGTCAAACCAGTCGGAATAATCGACGATGACCGGCTTGTAGATATCATGGAAACTGCGCCATTGTTCGCCCGGGAAATAGGTGCCGGTGTTGTAGCCGGTGATGCCGATGATGTCGACTACATCGTCGCCGGGATAGTACATCAGCGGGTGATTCCACTTGAAATCGGGCAGGGAAACATCGTGGGGATTCCAGACCCACAGTACGTTGTCAACGCCGGCTTCGTCAAACAGCTTGTGGATGTGTCGCCAGACAGCCTTGTAAATATCAGTGTCCTTGCCGGCGTACATCGCCGAATACCAGCACCAGTCGCCGTTCATTTCGTTGTTGAGGCGGAACAGCACCGGATGGCCGAATTCCTTCAGGGCCCGGGCGTATTCCCGGAAATACTCGTCATATTGCCGGTCGAGAATGTCGTACATGAGATCCTGGTTTCCCCGGTTCGAGCCGGCCAACAGAGCATTGACCGTATCGGCGTGCGTGGTCTGCATTGTCAGTTCGACAAACCGACCGTCGGCGAAGCCGGTCCGCAGCCCCGCTAGGGGCACCCGCTCATCCAGCGACTGATAGCGGAGAATGAAGCCGAACTTGTAGCCAAGACGCGCTTCCAGTTCTTTGACCTGCCGCAGGCGTTCAGGGGCGATGCAGTCGAAATAGCCCCAGCGCAACGGACTGGCCTGGCCAAAATATTTGGCCTGAAACGCCTGGGTTTCTTTGCTCAGCTTCGTTTTGGCCGGGGATGGCTGGCGGAAAATGCCGGGAGCGCCGCGCCGCTCGGTCAGCTGAAAGCTGTGCAAAATCTCCAGGTCGTTGTCGATGGACTCGGCAGATTTGATGAAAATGGTATAGGCCTGATCCGGATAGCGGAGCAGTTCCAGACTGGCATAATGGTTGCGGTCGCCGGGAACGGCCGCCAGCGCGGTGCGGGACCACTTGATGCGGTTGACGGTGAACCCGTTCCACTGGAAGGTTTCCCGGACGGCGAGTTGATGGCGCGACGAAGAAGCAAGGAATTTGTTGGCGTAATACATATAGTCGCGCGGATTGGACACGGAATCGGCGAAATTGTCGGCGTAGACTTCGATCCGGGTAAGACCGGCGTCGAAGGAACTGCGTACGGCCGACAGGGAAAAGTCGGGGGCCAGGCCGGCCGGGATGCAGACGGAATAGCCGTGGGCATGATCCGTAACTCGTTGGTAACCGGGCAGGGCTGAACAGGCGGCGACTGCCTTCACGTCATTCAACGGTTCGCCGGAATCGGCACCGGCGGCCCGGCCATTGATGTAAAATGGCGGCGGCGGAACTGGCGGGGCGGGTTCGGCTGCCCGGGTCGCCGCAAACGGCAAGCTCAGCACCAGACAAGACAGTCCGATAGTGACAACCTTTTTCGTGTAGTTGAACAATGAAATTCCTCCATATTCTCAAGGTTTTTTGTCCGGTTCCGGGCTGGATGGACCTTTCTTTTCGGAATAAGCCAGGCAGGCTTGGCCGGAAGCCTGAAACACCATCAGGGAGGGCATGATTTTTCCTTTGAAGCCCATCGCCCGACAGCCATAAGGAAAAGAGTTGTCCCAGGTGACATAAAAATGTTGGCACCGATGGCAGGAAATGCGACGCGGATTTTTGCTCATGGTGGGTTGCCGCCGGTTATAACGCCGTCGAGATTGAAGAAAGGGATGAAGGACTCCGAAGCGGTTCCCCCTTCCTGAATGAAGCCGTTTTCCAGGCCCAGCGACAATGCGAAATCGATCAACCCGTCATACTCGGCCGCCGACAACGGGCGTTCCAGTTCCGGAAAATCCGCCAGTCCCGGTTGCGGAGTATATTGATTCATGAGGCTGAACCAGATGTCCGGACCGAAGTTTTCCCTGATCGCCTGCAAGATCCGGCGCGAGTCTTCGGTCTGGCCGGGCAGGGCCAGATGGCGGATGATGACGCCCCGCCGCAGCAACCCTTCGTCGTCGAATACGCAGTCGCCCACTTGGTGGATCATGGCGTCGATGGCCCGGAGCGCATGGGAAAAATAACCCGGCGCCTGGGAATAACGGACTGCCAGGGACTCGTCGCAATATTTCAGGTCTGGCAGATAGATGTCGACCCAACCTCGCAGAGATTCAATCGTTTCCACACTGTCATAGGTGGAAGTGTTATAGATGACCGGCAGATGGAAGCCGGAATCCCGGGCGAGCGACAGGGCCGCGATGATCTGGGGGACGTAGGCGGTGGGCGTTACCAGATTGAGATTGTGCGCTCCTTGCTGCTGTTGCTCCAGAAAAATGGCGGCCAGCCGGTCGACGGGGATATCGGCTCCCCGGTCCTGCTGGCTGATGGGGTGGTTTTGACAGAATACACAGGCCAAATTGCAGCGGGAGAAGAACACGGCGCCCGATCCCCGCGTGCCGGAGAGGCATGGTTCTTCCCACTGATGCAGCGAAGCCAGGGCGACGCGCGGCAATGCCCCGGCCCGGCAGAACCCAGTTTGACCGGTCGTCCGGTCGACCTCGCAGCGACGGGGACAGAGTCGACAGGAACGGAGCGGCGACAGAAAATCCTCTTTTTGCATAGTATCCATACTCATAATTATTGGACGACAAACCGCCAGTTTCCTGCTATTATTCTATATATATCGATTACTCAAGGAGGTCTTTGACGTTTCGTCAAGAATTACTATTTATTATGAAAAAGACCAATGCAGCCAGATTGCTGGACAAACAGAAAATTGAATACGAAATCAGGGAATATGAAGTGGATGAAAACGACCTCAGCGCCGGTAACGTGGCGAACAAGGTCGGGTTGCCCTTGGAACGGGTGTTTAAAACCCTGGTGGCGCGTGGCGACAAGAGTGGTGTCATCATGGCGGTTGTTCCGGGCGGGGCGGAACTCGATCTGAAAGCCCTGGCTGCCGCCAGCGGCAACAAGCGGGTTGAGATGGTCCATCTGAACGAAGTGCTGCCCCTGACGGGATACATACGGGGTGGGGTGTCGCCGTTGGGCGCCAAGAAAAACTATCCCGTCTATTTGGACCGTGCGGCTTTGGATCAGACGTCCATTTGCATCAGCGCTGGAATGCGTGGAATGCAGATTTTGCTGCGACCGCAGGACCTGGTGCAGGCATCCCGCGCCACGGTCGGCGAAATCAGCCGCAGTACCGGAACGGATGAGGGAGACTCTGATGAATGAGCAACACGGTTGCTAAAGGAATAACCGCTAGCCTGTTGGCGCTTTTTCTCCTGATGTTTGGCGGGAGTCCTATCGCTCAGGCGGCGACGGCGCAGGAAGGGGACGAGGGGGACCGGGTGCTGGCGATCCAGCTGCGCCTGATCGATCTTGGCTACAACATTCCCAAGGCGACCGGCGAATTTGACGAACGGACCACCCGGGCGGTGCTGACCTATCAGAAACAGGCCCGGCTCAACCAGACCGGCGTAGTGGATGAGATCACCTGGCATTTCCTGATGGATTACGGCAAGGGCGGCAACTACGGGAAACAGGAGGTGGCCCGCCTGCTCAACATTGCCTTGCGTTTCGGCGGCGTGCCCTATGTGTGGGGCGGCGCCACACCCGCCGGCTTTGACTGCTCCGGGTTTATCCAGTATGTGTTCGGGCAGATCGGCGTGAACCTGCCCCGGACCGCCGATGTGCAATACGAGTTGGGCCGCAAAGTTATGAAAGCGGACCTGCAGCCCGGCGATCTGGTGTTTTTTGAGACGTACGAGCCGGGCGCTTCCCATGATGGCATTTACGTCGGCGACGACCGGTTTGTGGCCGCCAATTCGGGGACTGGGGTGGCGGTCGCCGCCTTGTCCGATCCCTATTGGAGCGGCCGCTATCTGGGTGCGCGGCGACTGTTTTAATGAACTGAACTGAAAGGATGAGACTGTGAAAAAGATTGTTTTGCCGCTTTTGATTCTATTGCTGTTGGCGTTGCCGGGCTGCACCAAAGCCGCTCCGGCGCTCACCGAGGCGGAGTTCGCCGATCCTTACGTCCCGCTGACGATTCGTCAGGCGGACGGGACCGTGGTCGACACCGGCCTGTCCGCGTATGTCCGCCGGCATGAAGTGCTCGTACCGCTGGCGGCGGTGACCGAGTATCTCAAACGGGATTACTTGGTGGCTGCGGATGGCGCCGGCTTGACCGTCACCGTTGCCGCACCGAAGTTTGCGCTGGAAACCACGCGCCTCACGGAATTGATCAAGGATGGGGTGGATTTCCGCCTCAATGCGGTTCCGGTTTTTGGTTCGCCGCATGTGAACCTCCGGGGGCTGGAAAAACTGCTGGGCATCACCATCGGGCGCTCCGACGACGGGAAACGTCTGGTTGTCGCCCAGGCCGCTGATCCAGCGGCCGCATCTGTTTTGCACAAACTCCGGCAGCCGTTTCAGCCGACCGGGAAAATCAGTCTGGTCTGGGACCACGTTCTGGGTGAACCGGCCGATCTGGCCCAGGAAGAAAAGATTCCCGGCTTGACGGTGATTTCGCCGACCTGGTTCGCGGTGACGGACAACCGGGGCACGGTGGCCAGCAAGGCCGACTGGAAGTATGTCCAGGATGCGCATGACAAGGGTTACAAGGTCTGGCCCCTGATTTCCAACAGCTTCGATCCCGACATGACCAAGGAGTTTCTGGCGGATGACGCGGCGCAGGACCGGACGGTGCGCCAGCTGCTCCTGTTTACGGCGTTGTACGATCTGGACGGCATCAATATTGACTTTGAAAATGTCTATGATGACGACAAGGACCGACTGACGTCTTTTGTGGCGAAACTGGCGGACCGCCTGCGGGAACAGCGGGTGGTGGTATCGATCGACGCCACCGTCCCCTCCGGCGTGCCGATGTGGTCCAACTGCTACGACCGGCCGGCGTTGGGCAAACTCGTCGATTACTTCATGGTCATGACCTATGACGAACATTGGCGGACCAGCCCGGTGGCCGGATCGGTCGCTTCCATCGGCTGGGTGGAGCGGGGGATCGTCAATACCCTGCAGTCGGTGCCGAAAGAAAAATTGTTGATGGGTGTGCCGTTTTACACGCGGGAATGGCGGGAGTCCGACAATGAGCGAGTGCGGTCGTCGACGATGTGGATGGCCGACGTCGAGAACCGGGTGGCTCGTTACAATCTGAAACCGCAATGGCTGCCCGCCGCCGGCCAGCACTATATCGAGTATGGCGACGGCGACTATCGTTACAAAGTATGGATCGAAGATGAAAAGTCGCTGGCGCTGAAGGCGGAACTGGCGAAGAAGTACGACCTGGCGGGGGTGGCCGCCTGGCGGAAGGGCTTTGAGAAGCCGGGAATCTGGAATGCGGTTCATGTCGCACTAGGCAAGACTGTCGAAGTCAACGCGCCAGTGGCGGCGGAATCGACGGTGACAAATTGGTCGCTAAAAGCCATTATGGAAAAAATGAAGGGAGCGGCCAGGGAAGGAACGTCGGAATGAAATTGCGGATTGTTGTTTTGTGTTGGTTGCTGTTGGCGGGGGCGCCGGCGGCGCAGGCGGCGGTCATCGGTTATGTGCCGATGGATGACCGGCCGGTGAATCTGGAGTATGTCGAGGATACAGTGCGGGCGGCCGGTGAGACGATCGTGACGCCATCGGTGTCTGCCATTGCGGGTCGGCAGCGGCCGGGAAACGGTTCCCGTTTGTGGGACTGGGTCTTTGAACGGGCCGCAGTCAGCGATGCCATGGCGTTGTCCGCCGACTCCCTCGTTTATGGCGGTTTGGTCGCTTCGCGGACGCACTTTGACAGCGACGTCGAACTGTCGGCGCGGCTGGAGAAGTTCCGCGATCTGAAACGGCGTTATCCGGCGCTTCGCCTGTATGTTTTCAGCACGATCATGCGAACGCCGAAAATGAGCGCCGGCGCAACCGAACCTCCCTATTACGAAAAGCTGGGACCGACGATCTTTCGGATCACGGCATTGGAAGACAAACGGGAAGTCGCCGGACTTTCCGCTGCGGAAACGGCGGAACTGTCCAGTCTGATTGGCGCCGTGCCGGCGGAAAATCTGGCGGACTGGCGGACGCGCCGGGCGAAAAACTTCCGGATCAATGAACAGCTGCAACGGCTGGCGCGGGAAGGCGTATTCGAATATTTGCTGCTGGGAAGGGACGATTCTTCGCCGCTGTCGGCGTCGCACCAGGAGGCCCGGCATCTGCAGACGAGCGCCGCCGGGATGGATGCGAGCCGGTATCTGTCGATTCCGGGCGCGGACAATCTGGGGATGAGCCTGGTGGTTCAGGCGATCAATGACGTCAATTTCCGGTTGCCGTTCGTGAAGGTGTTTTATGCGCCGGGCGTCGGCGGGGCGACGGTCGCGTCCTATGAGGACCGGCCATTGACGGAAAGCATTCCGCAGCACGTTATCGTATCCGGCGGCGTGAAAGCCGACTGGGTGGAAGCCCCGGATCTGGTTCTGGCGGTCAACAGCCCGGCCGACGGGAGAACCCGGGAGGCGAACCAGCCGGACAATGTGACGCAGGCGAATCCATCGATACGGACTTTCGCGGCCCGGGTCCGCTCAGAGGTCGAGGCTGGCCGGCGGGTGGCGGTCGGCGATGTTGCGTTTGGCAACGGAGCGGATAATTCCTTGTTGCCGCTGCTGAAGGAACAGGGGTTGCTGGACCGGTTGGCGGCCTATTCCGGCTGGAACACGGCCGGCAATACCCTGGGTTTTGCCGTGGGACAAGGAATGCTTTCATCCTATATGACGGACTCGGCTCGCAAAAAACTGCTGGCGGTGCGCTATCTCGACGATTGGGCGTATCAGGCCAATATTCGGGGGCAACTCTATCAAGAGGTCGTCTATCCGGCGGGCAACGATGGGCAATGGCTGAACAATCTGAAACCGCGGGTGACAAAAACGGCGACGGACAAAATTCGCCGATTTGCCGCGACAAATCTCTGGCCCATGACGGTGGAGGATATCTGGGTGGAATTCCCCTGGAACCGGATGTTTGAATTGGCTGTGCATATCCGCTGAAGAGGTGAAAGCAGTGAAATATTTCCCGGGAAATAACGTGTTTCGGTTGTTATTGATTTTCTTAATGTTGTTGGCCGTCGCGCTGCCGGCGCAGGCGGTGACGCCGGAACAACTGGGGCTTGGACTGGTGGATGTGGCGGCGCTCGATGCCTCCATTCTCATTGACCTCAAATATGCCACCGATGACAATTTTACCGGGCAAGTGCTGTACCCGTCTTTCCGCTGCCTGCTGCGCGAGCCGGTCGCCTGGAGTTTGCTGCAGGTGCAGCGTGACTTGCGGAGCCAGGGGTTGGGTCTGAAAGTGTTTGACTGTTATCGGCCACTGGCTGTGCAACGGAAAATGTGGTCGATCGTTCCCGACGAAAACTATGTCGCCAACCCCGCCTCGGGATCACGACATAACAGGGGCGCTTCCGTGGATGTCGGCCTGGTTGATTCGGCCGGTCGCGAGCTGCCGATGCCGTCGCGATTCGACGAGTTTTCGGAGCGTTCCCATCTGGATTATGAGGATGCACCGGCGGAGATGTTGCGCAATCGGCGGATTCTGCAGGATGTGATGCGAAAGGTGGGCTTTTTACCCGTGACGACCGAATGGTGGCATTTCGATTCGCCGGACTGGCGCAATTACGCGCTGGCGGATGCCGATTCCCGCCTGATTCCTGGGCCGGCGACCGAACAGGTGTTGGCGGTGGCGGAGCCGGGACCGGGGCAGGTGTCCAGCGTGCTGTGGGGACTGGAAAAAACGCCGCAAGGCTGGCGAAATGTTTTGGGGCCTATTCCCGTAGTGCTGGGGCGGTCGGGAATCGCCGCATTCGATGAAAAGCGGGAAGGCGATGGTCGGACGCCCCGCGGTGTTTTCTCTTTGGGGCCGGTGTTCGGCTATGGCGCGACGGCGAACACCCGTATGCCTTACCGACAGGCCACGGCGGAAGATGCCTGGGTCGACGAGCCGTCTTCGCCGCGCTACAATCAGTGGGTCAAAGGGATT
>CAZRQI010000064.1:0-8779 GCA_964602025.1 uncultured Veillonellaceae bacterium | reverse complement strand
TTTGTGGATCCAGGGCGGAGGTGGCTTCATCGCACAGCAGCACCTTGGGGTTGTTGGCAAGGGCGCGGGCGATGCCGACGCGTTGTTTTTGTCCACCGGACAATTGCGAAGGATATTGGTGCTTTTTATCGGCCAGGCCGACCAATTCCAGCAGGGGGTCGACGGCGGCCGCAATTTCCGCCGCTGATTTTCCGGCAAGTTCCAACGGAAACGCCACGTTTCCATAGACGGTTCGGGAGGAAAGCAGATTGAAGTGTTGAAAAATCATGCCGATTTTTTTGCGAGCTTCCCGCAGTTGCCGTTCCGGCATAGAACTCAGTTCTTCGCCATCGACGACGACAGAACCGTGCGTAGGCCGTTCCAGCATATTGATGCAGCGGATCAGGGTGCTTTTTCCGGCGCCGCTTTTGCCGATGACGCCGAATATTTCCCCTTCCCGGATGTGGGCGCTGACGCCTCGCAGGGCTTCCAACGAACTGGTTTTGCCCTGATAGGTTTTATGGATCGCCTTGAGTTGTATCACAAAATCCTGCTCCTTTCGCACAAAAATAAACGCCTCTTCACAGATGAAAGAGGCGTTGCATTCAAGACAAGCCGTTCTTCATCTGCCGGGATGATTTCCCTGCAGGAATTGGCACCGTTTCGCATTTTGCGATGGTTGCCGCGGCATCATCGGGCCAGTCCCTCCGCCAACTCTTGATGAAAAACACTTCCGTGTTTTATTCTGTTGTAACGTATGCTAACACAACAGTTGACAAAGTGTCAAGAGGAACGGGAGGATTGGCGCGGACCTTTTCACAATATAAAGAGATGTAGGGATAAAGAAGGAACTGCCGGACTTAGCGACGAATTCTTCATTCAATGCGACAGGGAGGCGAAACCATGCCGACAAATCCAAAGCTGAAGGATTCCTTGACCGACCAGTTGTTTCGGGCGATTTTGTCATTAAAAACGGAAGAAGAATGTTACCAGTTTTTCGAAGATATCTGTACGATCGGGGAAATCAAAGCGCTGGCGCAGCGTTTGGAAGTTGCCCGTATGGTACAGGCCGGACATATCTATGATGATATTGTGGAACGCACCGGCGCCAGCACGGCGACGATCAGCCGGGTCAAAAGGTGTCTGCTGTATGGCGCGGACGGTTATAAAATCGTATTGGAGCGCTTTGAAAGCGACGGCCCTGTTGTGAAAAAAGAAAGGGTAAAGGCAGGAAAATAGGCATGTCACGACAAGAATTCATTCCCCAGGTTCCTTATGGAACAAAGGATATTTTGCCCATGGACGCCGCCCGCAAACGCGGGATGGAAAATGAACTGGCTAGGTTGTTTTTGTCTTGGGGATACCAAGAAGTGATTACCCCGACCTTCGAGTATTATGAAACGTTGCGGGCTAGCGCCCCGGAAACGGCGGATGATTCCACGTTCCGTTTTTTTGACCGGAGCGGCCGGATGTTGGCTTTACGACCGGATATGACGACGCCGATCGCGCGGGTGGCCGTGATGCGGATGCGTGAACGGCCTTTGCCGCTGCGGCTGTTTTATCTGGCCAATGTATTCCGCCAGGAAGAGACGCAAGCGGGGCGGCAGTGTGAATTTTACCAGGCTGGGGTGGAATTGCTCGGGGCCGGCGGGGTGGCCGCTGACGCCGAAGTCGTGGCGCTGGCGGTAGAAGCGCTTTTGGCTGCCGGTTTGAGCGATTTTCAGGTATGCCTGGGGCAGGTCGATTTTATCAGCGGCATTATGGCGGAAGCCGGATTGGATGCCGCAACCGCCCATAAAGTGAAACAGGCCCTGATTGAGCGGAACCTGGTCGGGCTGGGCGAGTTGCTGGCGGAAAGCGGCATCGAACCGTGCAACCGGGACTTGTTGCAGCAACTGCCGATGCTTCATGGCAAAATGGATATGCTGCGGAGTGTGCGCCAACGGGTCAAAAATCAAATCAGCCAGGCCGCGTTGGACAACCTGGCTGAAATATATCATCTGCTGGAAAAGTACGGCATCGACCGGTATGTTATGTTTGATTTGGGGATCATCCGCGATTTTGAATATTACACCGGGATGGTTTTCGAAACGTATACCACGGGCCTTGGTTATCCAATCTGCGGCGGCGGCCGGTATGACCGGATGGCCGGCTCCTTTGGCCGGGAACAACCGGCGACCGGGTTTGCCCTAGGCATTGAACGGATTTTGTTGGCGCTGGAGCGTCAGGGACTGGATGCAACCAACCCGACCCAGACTGTTTATGTAGGTTGGGCGGGAAGTAACCTTCCCCAGGCCATTGCCGCGGTCAAGCGACTGCGGGAAGACGGTTCAACCGCCGAACTCGGCTTGCAGGAACAAAGCCGGGAGGAAGCGGAGCGGGAAGGGAAAAACCGCGGCTGTAGCCGAATCCTGTATATCGATTAATAGCCCCGGTCCTTGTCGATGAGGGTGGGGAGCGGCTTTCCGTCCATGAAGGCCGCCAAGTTTTCCGCGAATAACTGCAGGGCTCGATCCAGATAAACCGGCGAAATGGCGGCAAGGTGCGGAGTTATGATGACGTTGGGCAGATCCCAGAATGGACTTGAGGCAGGCAGGGGCTCTTCCACAAACACGTCCAGACCGGCGCCCGCCAACCGATTTTCCTGCAGAGCGGCGATCAGTTGATCTTCCTGAACGACCCCGCCCCGTGAAACATTGATGAAGAACGCGGTCGACTTCATTGCGGCGAACTGTTCCCGCCCAAACAGATTCTGGGTCGCGTCCGTGAGCGGCAGCGTAACGACGACAAAATCAGCCTCAGACAACATTTCCAGGAGCTGTTCGGGACGGTAAAGACGGTCGACGAACGGCTCCTGCGTCATTTCACGCTTGGCCGCGATGACGCGCATATCCATGGCTTTGGCTTTTTTGGCGATTTCGTGGCCGATGGCGCCGAGACCGACGATGGCCATGGTTTTTCCATTGATTTCGTGCAATTCGGTGATGGGAGGACGCTTCCATTGATGTTGAAGTTGCTGCCGGTAAAGCTGCGGCAGGCGGCGGCTGAAACTGAGTATCATCCCTAATACGTGCTCGGCCATGGGAACGCCGTGGATTCCTTTGGAATTGCTGATCATGACAGGGCTTTGCAGTGTTTCCGGGAATATGAGCGCTTCCACTCCGGCTGTCAGGGCATGGATCCAACGGAGAGATTTCGCCTGACCGTAAATCGGTCGGATATCGTTGAATCCCCAGGCGACAAGGATGTCGGAAGTGACGATGTGCTCCGCGGCTCCGGCCAGGTCGGTCGTAACGATGGACGCCGCAGGGGCAATCCGGGTTATTAATCCTCTTTGACGGTCGGAGACAGGATTGAGAATAAGAATTTTCGGCGCAGTTGTCATGATATCCCTCCTACAGGTGTTAGTTCGCTCTTGGGGGACTGTCGCTTCCTATAATATTCTTTACTACGGAATCGAATTCCTACCGTGATGTTTTTGCGCCGGCAGATTTTTGCAATTGACGCTGGGAAAAAAATATGGTAGGATGATTAACATATTAATGCTTTAAATAACTAAAGGATCGATAACTGGCGCAGGAGGAATGAATGTGACATCGCCCGATAAAGACATGTTGACCATTGCGTTGCCAAAGGGAAAATTGTTTCAACCGTCGGCGGATCGGCTGGCCCGTTTCGGTTACACCGCCGAAGGTCTCTCGGAGAATTCCCGGAAGCTGGTGATTGCCAATACGGCCAAAAAGATTCAGTTCATCATCACCAAGCCGATGGATTTGCCGACATATGTGGAATATGGGGCCGCCGACATCGGCATCATCGGCAAGGATGTATTGCTGGAAGAAGGCAAGGACATCTATGAATTGCTGGACATGAATTTCGGATTGTGCCGGCTGATGCTGGCGGTTCCGGAAGCCCTGCGGCGGGAAAAATTGAGCGATTACGCCCATCTGCGGGTGGCGACGAAATATCCGCGGGTCGCGGAACAGTTTTTCCTCAATCATGGAATCCAAATGGAAATCATCAAGCTGAACGGTTCCATCGAGTTGGCGCCGATGGTCGGCTTGGCCGAAATGATTGTCGATATTGTCGAAACCGGTCGAACTCTAAAAGAAAACCGTTTGATGGAAGTGGCGCATCTTCACCGGGCGACAGCCCGTTTTATTGCGAATCGGGTCAGCTTTAAAATGAAGTTTGACCGGATTCATAAGATGGTGGAAGAACTCCGGACGCTGCAGGAGGGGGAAAACGATTGAAAACGATTGATTTGCGCCGGGCTGCCGCTGCCGATATCGCCCGCGTGTTAACCAAACCCGCTTTTGATGAAGTGGTGATCGGTGAAAAAGTATATGCCCGGATTCAAAAGACTTTTGGCGAACCGCTTTCCCCGCGGCAATTGGTGGACCGGATTGTGGGTGATATTCGGGAGAGCGGCGATGCGGCCGTTTTGGAATATACGGCAAGAATTGACGGCGTGGCTTTGACTGCGGCAGGGATGGAAGTCACGGCCGCCGAAAAAGAAAAGGCGCTGACCGGGTTGGATGACGCGCTGCTCGAAACATTGCGACAGGCGGCGGCGAATGTCCGGCGATTCCATGAGGAGCAAAAAGAACAGGATCGGCCATGGACCAGTTCGCGCGGTGCAAATTCCTGGGTCGGCCAACGGCGAACGCCGCTGGACCGCGTGGGGATTTATGTGCCCGGCGGTACGGCCGCTTACCCTTCCTCGGTCTTGATGACGGCGATTCCAGCTGTTGCGGCCGGCGTGTCGGAAGTGATCATGATGGTGCCCCCCTCGCCGGATGGTTCCGTGAATCCGTTGGTGCTGGCAGCAGCGGAAATTGCCGGAGTAACGCGGATCTTCCGGGTTGGCGGCGCACAGGCTATCGCCGCCTTGGCGTTCGGCACGGCGACTGTTCCCAAGGTAGACAAGATTGTCGGGCCGGGGAATCTGTTTGTGACGCTGGCGAAAAAAGCCGTATACGGTTACTGCGATATTGATATGCTGGCCGGACCCAGTGAAATCATGATCGTGGCCGACGACAGCGCCGATGCTTCCTATGTGGCAGCGGACATGCTGAGTCAGGCGGAACATGACGAATTGGCTTCCAGCATCCTCGTTACCGACAGCGATTCTTTGGCGGAAAGGGTGGCGGAAGAACTGCGGATCCAGATCGGCAAGTTGCCGCGGGCCGCAACCGCCCAGAGCGCATTGGACCGGCAAGGCATGATTCTATTGACCCGGGATCTGGCTCAGGCTGTGGATTGCGTCAATGCGTCGGCGCCGGAACATCTGGAAATCATTACGGAATCGCCGTCGGCTTTGCTTCCCGCCATACGCCATGCCGGGGCGATTTTCCTGGGAGCTTTTTCACCGGAACCATTGGGCGACTATTTCGCCGGCCCCAGTCATGTGTTGCCGACCGGCGGTACGGCCCGGTATGCTTCCGTGCTGAATGTGGATACCTTTATGAAAACGACCAGCGTCATTGCCTATTCAGCGGCGGATCTGGCGCCGCTCGCCGCCGATATTGTCCGGTTGGCGGAAGCGGAAGGGCTGTCGGCTCATGCCCAGGCGATAGCCATCAGGGGGAACGATAATGTATAGACCGGGAACTGCAAATTTGCCGCTATATCCCATGGGAGAGGAACCGGCCTGGTTGAGCAAGCTGGATGCCAACGAACGGCCCGGGTTGCTGCCGCCGCTGATCCGAAGAGAGATTGCCGCCCGATTCAGAAGGATTGAGTCGACCCGCTATCCCGATATGGGCGCTTCCCAATTGCGCCAGTTACTGGCGGACGCATATCATGTGACTGCGGAACAGGTTTTAGTGGGCAACGGGTCCAGCGAGCTGATCGCCGCGGTTTGCGCGACGTTCGGCGGGGCGGGGCGACCGGTCGTTTATCAATGGCCTTCGTTTTCGATGTATCCGATTTATGCGGCGATGGCGGAATCGCCAGCCATAGCGGCGCCGCTGGAAAATGATTTTACGCTGTCGCCGGCGGTTGTTCTGGAAGCAGTGCGGCAAGCCGACGCAAAACTTCTGATCTTATGCAACCCCAATAATCCCACCGGGAATGCCATCCCTCCGGCGGTGATTCGCGAGATACTTGAACAATCGCCGTGTCCGGTGCTAGTGGATGAAGCCTACATGGAGTTTTACGGCGAATCGTGCACCTCCTGGTTGGCCGAGTTCCCCCGATTGATGGTGGCCCGGACTTTTTCCAAGGCGTACGGATTGGCGGCGGCCCGCATTGGCTATCTGCTGGCGGCGCCGGAGCTATGCGCGGCCATAGGGAAACGTTTGTTGCCCTATCACACCAATGCCTATTCGTTGGCGTTGGCCGAGATCTGTTTCACTCGGCGGGAAGAGGTCCTGAACGCGCTCTACTATCTGATCCTCCGCCGGGATCGAATGGCGGAACAGATTAAAAAAATGGCAACGATTGAAGTGTTTCCGTCGGCCGCCAATTTCTTGTTGATCCGAGTGACGCAGCCGGTTGCTCTTCATAAAATTTTTACAGAGTTCGGCGTCGCCATTCGAAACTTTTCCTATGTGCCGGAACTGGCGGGATGTTTGCGCATTACGGTTGGCAGCCCGGAGGATAATCGCCAGGCGATGCAGTGCTTGCGGGTGTATAATGCAAGATTGGCAAAGGAGGAGATCCTGAGCAATGAGTGAGATGGCGCCGGGAGTTGTCCGAAGCGGAGCGGTAAGCCGCCGGACTCAGGAAACCAAGGTGGACGTATCGATTGTCCTGGATGGAAACGGCGAATCCAACATCCAGACGGGAATTGGCTTTTTTGATCATATGCTGACACTGTTCGCCAAGCATGGCCTGTTTACGCTTGATGTCCAGGCAACCGGCGATTTGGCGGTGGATTGCCACCATACGGTGGAAGATGTCGGGATCGTGCTGGGACAGGCCTTGAACAAAGCTGCCGGAGAGAAAAAAGGAATTTGCCGTTACGGGCAGTTCCTGGTCCCGATGGATGAAGCGCTGGTCCAGGTCGTTCTGGATTTCAGCGGCAGGCCGTTTCTGGCATTTGATGCGGAACTGGGACAAGGCCGGGTCGGCGAAATGGATGTCGAAATGGTGGAGGAGTTTTTGCGGGCACTGGCGGTAAACGCGGGACTTACGTTGCATGTGCGGATGTTGGCCGGCAAGAATCGACACCATATCATTGAAGCAATTTTCAAAGCCCTGGGCCGGGCGTTGGCCGCTTCACTGGCGATCGATCCCCGGGTTCAGGGCGTGCCTTCCAGCAAAGGGGTATTATGAAGGGTGAGCACGATGAGAAAAATAGCGATCATTGATTACGGAATGGGTAATCTGCATAGCGCCGCCAAAGCCCTGGAGAAAGTCGGGGCCGGCGTGACGGTGACGCGTGATCCGGCAGAGGTCCGGCGGGCTGATCAGGTTGTGTTGCCGGGAGTTGGCGCTTTTGGCGACTGCATGAAAAATTTGCGGCAACGGGACCTGGAAGCGGTCATTCACGAGGTGATTGCCGCCGGGAAACCTTTTTTGGGGATCTGCGTCGGATTGCAAATGCTGTTTGACGGCAGCGAGGAAGATCCCGGCATTCCTGGTTTGGGAATATTCAAGGGCATGGTGCGGAAGATCGTCGCTCCGGGACAGAAAATCCCCCACATGGGCTGGAACAATCTTGTCCTGCAAGGCACCAGTCCGTTGTTCGCCGGATTGCCCGCTTCGGCGTATGTGTACTTTGTTCACAGTTTCCATGCCGTTCCGGCGGATCCGTCCATCGTAACGGCTGTAACGGACTACGGGGGACCGGTCACGGCCGCGGTTGGCCAGGGTTTGGTGCAGGCTGTGCAATTTCATCCCGAAAAATCCAGCACCATCGGCCTGCAAATTTTGACGAACTTTAAGGAGATGCCGTTATGATTATCTTTCCGGCGATTGATATTCGCGGCGGCAAATGCGTTCGCCTTGAAGAGGGACGATTTGACAGGGAAACCATCTTTGCCGAAAACCCGGTTGAAGCCGCGCGGCGGTGGGTCGAAGCCGGAAGCAAGTGGCTGCATATCGTGGACCTTGATGGAGCCCGCGCCGGCAAACCGGTCAATCTGAAAGTAGTCGAAGAAATCGCCGGAACATTCGACGTGCGAATCCAGCTTGGCGGCGGCATCCGAACGGCGGCAAACGTCGACGAAGTATTGGCGGCGGGCGTGCAGCGGGTGATTCTCGGTTCGGTGGCGGTCAAGTCGCCGGAATTGGTGCGACAGGTGTGCGCCGACTATGGCGAACGGATTGTGATTGGCATTGATGCCCGCGGTGGCGAGGTTGCGGTCGAAGGCTGGGAAAAATCCGGGTTGGTGCAGGTCGAGGAACTGGCGCTGCGGATGAAGGAAGCCGGGGCAAGCCGCATCATTTATACGGATATTTCGCGGGACGGCATGTTGACCGGCGTCAATGTTGCGGCAACTTTGCAGTTGGCGGACAAGTCCGGACTGAAGATCATCGCTTCCGGCGGCGTCAGGGGAATGGAAGATATCCAGGCGCTGCAACCGCTGACGGAACGCGGCATCGAGGGTGTAATCATCGGAAAAGCCCTATACACGGGGGCGATTTCCCTCAAAGACGCCTTGCGGGTTGCGCAGGGAGGAACCGTCTGATGCATACAAAACGAATTATTCCCTGTCTGGATGTGAAAAACGGACGGGTTGTCAAAGGAACCAATTTTGTGTCGTTACGGGACGCCGGCGATCCGGTGGAGTTAGCCGCGTTTTATGACCGGGAAATGGCCGACGAACTGGTGTTTTTGGATATCACGGCG
>CAZRQI010000063.1:0-8790 GCA_964602025.1 uncultured Veillonellaceae bacterium | reverse complement strand
TCCGACCAAATGTGGGATGACTCGCAGGCATTGCTGAATTTTGCATTTGGCAAACTCCGGCCGGTTGAGCTGTTCCGGCAGGGGGACATTTTGACAATCTCCCAGGTCGAGGACGGCAAGAGCGACAGGGTGAAACTTGCCGCCGCCGCCAATTTGCTTGTCCCGGTTTCCGACGGCGATCTGGGGAATTTCAAGATCGTCGCCGATGTTCCCGACAAAATCGCGGCGCCCGTCACTACCGGACAGAAATTGGGCGTGGCGCGGATTTTGTACCAAGGGACTGAAATGGGAAAAGTGGACCTGATCGCCACCGATAGTATCGAACGGGATTATTACCCCATCAAGATGATCGGCTATTTTTCGGTGTTGGTCGCCGCCGCTCTGTTCGCGGACTCGCGCCTGCACAAACGGCGTTCGGCGGCCCGCCGCGCCCGGCGGACCAAAAGCCCGGTTAACTGAATTCGTTAGCGCGCTTCTTAATTGATGGGGAAAATAGGACTTGACGTTCCCGTGAAAATATGGGAACATATTGAGCATTAACGCTGTCGACTTCCAACTGCATATTGGCAAACCTGTCGAAAGGCAGGGACGCAAAGCCATGGGTCTACGGAGAAGCATTCTAGGATTGCCAGGCTGCTGTTCGGGTTACGAATATTTTTTTCGTCGGATTTGCAGGGGCAGTCTGACGTTTTTTTTGCCCATCGCCGGAAATGAGCCGCATCCACCACGGAGCAAAAAGCAGCGAATATAATGGAGGAATTTGTGGAATGAAGGTCAAAAATATTCAAACCCGTTTGCTGCTGGCGCTGTTGCCGCTGGTGATCCTGGCGTTGTGCCTGCTGTCGGGGGCCAGCTACTATTTGTCCAAACAAGCTTTGACGAAAAGCATCAACCAGACGGCCACGGCGATCGCAACCGATTATTCCGAACGAGTGAAGGCCGATATGGAAGTGATGATCGCCCAGCTCGAGGATCTGGCCAGTATCCAGCGGATTCGCGCCGGCGCCGACAAGGTCCAGATCGTCCAGGCGTTGGCGGAAACGCAGCAACGCTTGGGGAAATTCGATGTGATGGTGTTTGTCGCTCCGGATGGCGCTGGACTGAACAGTGAAGGCAAGAGCGCCTCCTATGCCGACCGCGACTATATTAAAAAAGTGATGGCCACCAAGAAACCCGTCGTATCCGATCCGCTCGTTTCCCGGGCGACCGGCAAACTGGCGGTTGTCTTGGCGGTGCCGGTCACAAACCAGGGGAATTTGACCGGCGTTCTGGTCGGCACTTTCTCCATGGACCGCCTGAATGCCATGATCAAGGAGCTCAAATTTCTGGAAACCGGCTATGGCCAACTGGCTGACGATTCCGGGATGATCATCGCCCATCCGCATCGCGGCGACCTGGTGGGCAAGCTGAACCTCAAAGAGAAAAAGATTAATTCCGAACTGAAGTTGCCGGAAACGGAACTGGACGACAGTTTGCTGAAACTGTTCAAGGCGGCCGGAGAATCCGGGAAACCGACCTTGGGAAATTACACGTTCGTGGATAAAGTGACGCGGATGGCGGTATTCACTCCGCTGGAACTGCCCGGCGGACAACGCTGGATTCTGTCCGTGGCGGCGCCGGCGGCGGAAGCGACCCGAGACACCGATGCGCTGGCGAAGTGGATGCTGGGGATTGCCTTGCTATCGCTGCTGGTGGTCGCCGTGTTGATCATGTTCATCGCCAAAAAATTCGCGGCGCCGATCGGGATCATCCGGGACGAGTGCCTGCTGTTGGCGCAGGGCGACTTGAGGGAAAGAGACTCCAAAGTATCGTCGGAAGACGAAATCGGTCAGTTGGCGAAAGGCTTCCGGGAGATGCGGACCAGTTTGCGGGATTTGGTCGGCAAGGTTCATGCCCAGTCCGAACAACTGGCGGCTTCCAGTGAAGAATTGACGGCCAGCGCGGATCAGTCCGCCCAGGCATCCAACCAGGTCGCCGGCGCCATCACCGAGGTGGCGACAGGCGCCGCCGAGCAGCTGAATGCCGCCAATGCCACGGCGGCAGTCGTCCAGCAGATGTCGGCCAGCATTCAGGAGGTATCGGCCACGACCAACGAAGTGGCCAACCAGTCGGCCCGCGCCGCCAATCAGGCGAAGGCCGGCAACCAGTCCGTAAACAAAGCCGTCGAACAGATGGGACGCATTGAACAGACGGTGAATAAATCGGCGGCCGTAGTGGCGGAACTTGGCGAACGGTCCAAAGCCATCGGCCAGATCGTCGCCACGATCTCCGGCATCGCCGGGCAGACCAATCTGCTGGCGCTGAATGCGGCCATCGAAGCCGCCCGAGCCGGCGAACAGGGACGCGGCTTCGCCGTGGTCGCCGAGGAAGTCCGCAAACTGGCGGAGCAGTCGCAGGAAGCAACCAAGCAAATTTCCGAATTGATTGGAGGCATCCAGGGCGATACCGAGCAAGCGGTGGCCGCCATGGACAATGGCACCCGCGAAGTGAAGCTGGGTGCGGAAGTGGTCAATACGGCGGGTCAGGCGTTCCATGAGATTGTGACGCTGGTGGAACAGGTGTCGGATCAGGTTCGGGAGGTTTCCGCCACCATCGAACAGATGGCGATCGGCAGCCAGCAGATCGTCGAATCCGTGAACCGGATCGATCATCTCAGCAAGGAGGCGGCCGGACAGGCCCAGACCGTTTCCGCCGCTACCGAGGAACAGTCCGCATCCATGGAGGAAATCGCTTCCTCCAGCCAGAGCCTGGCGCAACTGGCGCTGGAATTGCGGGACGCCGTCGGCAAATTCCGGGTGTAATGAAAAAATGATGTCAGGGCGGAACGGCCGGGTTACCTCCCGGTTGTCCCGCCTTGAGTTTTTTTCCGGATTCGGGTATAATCTATTCGCAATTAAATAATTCCATAAGAAACAGGCGCCCGTTAGGGCTTAATAGGGAAGTCCGGTGTAATACCGGCGCGGTCCCGCCGCTGTAAAGAAGAGCGGCCTGCGATACGCCACTGGAGCCGAGTGCTTTGGGAAGGCGCAGGTTTGCGATGATTCTGAGCCAGAAGAACTGCCTGTTTGACAATCACCGTTGGCACCCACGAGCGATGGGAAGGGGATTTGAAATGTTGCATTTCAGATAGGATCTCAGCTCTTTGGGGCGGAGATCTTTTTTTGCGCGAAAGAGGAGGAACCAGCATGGCATCTGGGAAATTCACCGGTATCGGCGTCGGCCCCGGCGATCCGGAATTATTGACATTAAAGGCGGTCCGGGCCTTGGCGGCGGCGGATGTGGTCATCGCGCCCCGCACGGAAAAACGCGAAGACAGCATCGCCCTGTCGATCGCCCGGCCCCATATGCGCAACGACGTGGAAGTGTTGGAACTGGTGTTCCCCATGGTGTACCACGCCGGCGATTTGACCGAAGCCTGGCGGGAAAACCGCACCATCATCCAACAGCGATTGGAAGCGGGGCAAAATGTCGTATTCCTGACGCTCGGCGATCCGATGTTTTACAGCACGTACATCTACGTGTTCGAACTGTTGGCGGACTGTGGCCTGCCGATCGAAACCATTCCCGGCGTGACCGCGTTTTGCGCCATTGCCAGCCATCACGGGCGACCCATCGTCGAAGGCGATGACGTCCTCAGCGTGGTGCCGGCGACGATCGACCCGGACAAGCTGGAAAAAGTGCTGGCAGTTTCCGACCGATTGGTGCTCATGAAAGTGTCGCGCAACTTCAATGAACTGCGGGAGCGTCTGCAGCACCACGGGTTTGCCGAAAATGCACTGATGGTGGCGAAATGCGGACATGCCGATGAGAAGGTGCACGAGGACCTGATGGCTGTGCCATCGCAGGAGGTCACCTATCTCTCGACGATCTTGACCCGCAAGCAGAAATAAACGGCACCGGATTCCCGGCAGGAGGAACGATTCAGCGCATGAAAAAAGCTATTTTGGTGGTCAGCTTCGGCACGACCATTCGGGAGACCCGCCAGGCCAACATCGATGTTCTGGAACAGGAGATTCAGACGGCATATCCGGATCGGGAAATCCGTCGCGCTTTTACTTCCGGTATGGTCCGGACGAAGATTTACGAAGAGGAGGGACTGCGGATCGATCCGCCGGCCGCCGCCTTGGAAAATCTGCGCCGGGACGGGTTCGAAGACGTGATCGTCCAGCCGACGCACATCATTCCGGGCGACGAGTACGACCGCCTGACGGCGGCGATGGAGCCGTTCCGGGCGGCTGGCGCTTTTCCCTCCTTCCGGCTGGGACGACCGTTGCTCTGCTGCGCCGGGCCGGAACCGGAAAAACCGGATGACTACCGGATCGCCGTCGAGGCGCTGAAAGCCCAGCTGCCGGATTTTTCGGCCGGGGAGAGTTGCCGGGTGATCCTGATGGGACACGGGACAGGCCATCGCTCCGACCATTGCTATGATTTGCTGCAGTCGCGGCTGGACGCGGCGGGACTGCCGGTATTCACGGCGACCGTCGAAGGCAGCCGTACATTCGAGGATGCCCTGGCCTGGCTGCAAAGCGAGCCGGTGCAGCGGGTCGTGCTGATGCCGTTCATGCTGGTGGCCGGCGATCACGCCCTGAACGACATGGCGGGCGACGAGGAAGATTCCTGGCAGCGCCGCCTGCAATCGCTCGGTTACCGGGTGGAATCCTGCCTGTGCGGGTTGGGCGAGAATCCGGCGATCCGGCGGATCTATCTGCGACATATCGCCGAAGCTGGCGACTATTGCGGCTGCGATTGAGTGATTTGACAGAATAGATGGGTTTTGCTACGATAATTAATAATAATAGTTCCTATTAGGAGGACTCATGAAAACAATCACTTGTCTGGCGATTGCGGCGGCCGCCTTGTCGCTGCCCAATCTGGCGCAGGCCATGCATATCATGGAAGGTTTTTTGCCGCCCCAGCACGCGCTGGTTTGGTTTGCGGCCGTGGCGCCGTTTCTCTTGCTGGGAATCCGGAAAATCAACCGACTGCTGCAGGACCACCCGGAACGCAAATTGCTGCTGGGATTGGTGACCGCCTTCGTATTCGTCCTGTCGGCGCTGAAGATGCCGTCGGTCACGGGATCGAGTTCCCATGCGACGGGAATCGGCTTGGCGGCGATTTTGTTCGGTCCATGGGTGGCCGGCATTTGCGCCGGGATCGTCCTGGCGTTTCAGGCGCTGCTGCTGGCGCACGGCGGACTGACCACCTGGGGGGCGAACACCTTCTCGATGGGGATCGCTGGCGGTGTGACGGCGTATCTGGTTTTTCGCGGCGTTCGTTCGGCGGGCCTGTCGGATAAGGTGGCGGTGTTCAGCGCCGCGGCGCTGGGGGACCTGGCGACTTACATGGTCACGGCGCTGCAGCTCAGCGTGGCGTTTCCCGATCCGGTCGGCGGCATGGCGGCTTCGTTTTTGAAATTCGCCGGCGTGTTCGCGTTGACGCAGGTGCCGCTCGCCATCAGCGAGGGACTGCTCAGCGTGGTGGTGTATAATACGCTGCTGCGTTACAATGACCAGGGCTTGATTCATCTTTGGTGGAAAGGGCGGGAGCATAAGGCATGAAGAAGCATGAAAATCTGATTCTGATTTTGCTGGTCGTCGCCATCGCGGCGTTTCCGCTGGTCTGGAAAGCGGGCGCGGATTTTGGCGGGGCCGATGACCAGGTCAAGGATGTCGTCGCCGAGATCAATCCGGAGTATAAACCGTGGTTTGAAGCCATCTGGTCGCCGCCGTCGGCGGAAGTCGAATCTTTCCTGTTCGCGTTGCAGGCGGCTCTTGGCGCCGGCGTCATCGGCTACTGGATCGGGTTTCAGCGGGGACGGCGCTCGACCCGGGCGGCCTAGAACCCATGCTGTTTCTGGATTATCTTTCGTATCATAACCGATTTTCGCACATCAGCATTCCCGAAAAACTGGCCCTTGGGCTGGGGGGGCTCTTGCTGGCCGTCAGTTCCGGCTATCCGGCGGTGAACCTGGCGGTGTTTCTTTTTATGTCGGCGCTGCTATGGCGGGCGGGAATGCCGCTGGTTTACTGGCTGCGATTGTGGGGAACGTTGCTGCCGTTTCTGTTGACGGCGGTCGTGACCATTCTGTTCAGCTTTTCACTGGAGCCGTTTCCGGCGCTGTGGAGTTGGCGGGTCGGCCCTTTGTTCGTCGGAATCACCGCCGCAGGGCGGCTGGCGATGGAAGCGGCGCTGTTGCGCGCATTGGCGGCGGCCTCATGCCTGCTCATGCTGGCGGGGACGACGCCGGTCAGCTACCTGGTGGCCTGGGGTTCGCAAGCCGCTTTTCTGCGGCCGGTGTTGGAAGTGGCGCTACTAGCGTATCGGTTCATCTTTGTGATTTTGAATACGGCGGCCCAGATTTATACGGCGCAGCAGTCGCGCCTCGGCTATTCCACCCTGTCGCGGTCGATTCATAGCATCGGCATTCTGGCCGCCAACCTTGGCCGCAAGTCGTTCATCACGGCGCGAGATTTGTTTATCGGCCTGTCCTCGCGCAACTACGCCGAGCGGCTGGTGTTCCGCTACCCGCCGCAACAAGTGGCGCCGCTGCGGTTGGCGACGATTGCGGTGGTTTTCGGCGGTTCAATCTGGTTGTTTCATTGAACGGAGGCGTAACTCGCATGGCGTCAGTACCCATCCTGGAAACGAAAAATGTCTGTTTTAACTATCAGTCCGGCAAACCGGTGCTGCGGGATTTGAATATCGCTATTCCGGCCGGCGCCCGGGTCGCTTTGGTCGGACCGAACGGAGCCGGCAAGTCAACGCTGTTTCTGCATTTTAACGCGATCCTGCGGCCAACGGCGGGCGCTTTGTATTTTCAGGGATCGCCCTACGACTATTCCCGTCAGTCGGTGAACCGGTTGCGGCAAAAGATCGGTCTGGTGTTCCAGGACCAGGATATGCAACTGTTCGCGCCGACGGTGCTGGATGATGTCCTGTTTGGGCCGATGAACATGGGCCTGACATTGGCCGAAGCCGAACGGGTGGCGCGGGCGGCGGTGGAAACCGTGGAGATGACCGACTATCTGGCGGACCCGGTGCATTTTCTCAGTCCGGGCCAGAAAAAGCGGGTGGCGCTGGCCGGAGTGCTGGCGATGGAGCCGGACGTGCTGGTCATGGATGAGCCGACGGCGGGGCTCGATTACGCCGGCAGCCTCAATCTGTGCGAAATCATGGACCGGTTGCACCAAGCTGGCAAGACGCTGGTGATCTCAACCCACGATATGGACTGGGTCATGGAATGGGCCGACCTGGTGGTGGCGATGCTCGACGGACAGGTATCCGCCTGCGGTACGGCGGCAGAAGTGCTGTTGCGGCCGGATCATGCCGAGCTGGGTTTTGCCCGGCCGACGGGATACGGCAAACCGGGAGAGCGAAAGGGATGCGGCGCATGAATGGGATAAAAGTCGGCCGCTATCGGCATTTCAAGGGCGGCGAATACGAAGTGTACGGGCTGGCCACTCATAGCGAGACCGGCGAACAGCTCGTCGTGTACCAGGCGCTGTATGGCGAGCGAGGCCTCTGGGTCCGGCCGGTCGCCATGTTTTTGGAAACGGTGGAGCGGGACGGGCAGGTCCGACCGCGCTTCGAGTATATCGGCGAATAACGGAATCGGCATGAAATGCAAGAAGCTCTGCGCTGTCAATGTGCAGAGCTTTCCTTATGCGCAAACCTGCCTGAATTTTTGCAAAAAAGCCTCGAAGGCACTGGCGAGCAAGGATTTTCCGTAGTAAAATAGGGATGATAATTTTTTACAGGAGAGTGAAACAATGAGAAAGTGTGGAATGAAATCACCCTGCCTCAAAGCGGTCCTGCTGTTGGCCGTGTTTGTCGTGAGTCTGGCGCTCGCGGGAGTCGCTCCGGCGCAGGCCGCCGAACCTACGACGCCAGTCCAGTGTCCGGTGCCCAAGGTCCGGGAATTGGGAACGGCCGATCCGGCCTCCATTATTTTCATCGGCAACAGTTTTTTCTATTACAACAACAGTATGCACAACCAAGTGCTCCAGTTGGTAAAGGCGGCAATGCCGGCGCACAAAATTCGCGCCACTTCGGTGACGATCAGCGGTTCCGGCTGGGACTGGCATGATGTCAATTCCTATTTCCGTCCCAAAGGGATTGCGGCGTATTCGTTCGCGGCCGGCAACAAGGTCGTGTTCAACGATCCCAAACAGAAAATTTTTGATGTGGCGATCATGATGGATTGCAGCCAATGCCCGGTCCATCCGACCTTGAAGAGCATCTTTGCCGAATACGCGCAAAAACACAGCGCAACGGTACGGCAGCATAACGCGACGCCCGTCTTCTTCATGTCCTGGGCCTACGCCGATAAACCGGAAATGACGCAAGAGCTGGCGGCGGCCTACACACAGGCCGGCAACGACAACAACGTGCTGGTGATTCCAGCCGGCTTGGCTTTTGCCAAATCCATCGCCCAGCGTCCCGATCTCAATTTGTATGTGCCGGACAAGCGGCATCCCAGCCCGGCTGGGACCTATCTGGCCGCAGCGACCACCTTTGCCACCTTGTTCAAACAGTCGCCGGTGGGGCTCAGCTACAAGGCAGGATTGGACGCGGAAACCGCCCAGTTTTTGCAGGAAGTGGCCTGGGAGACCGTGCAGGAATTCTTCAATCCTTGATATGAAGCGCTAATCTGGCGGCGCATCCTTGTCGAATCCGCCATTTTCATGTAGAATAGGAACACATGGGAGCGAATGGGGCCTGGTGGTCTCCCCGGTCTTCAAAACCGTGTGTGGGGCGGTGACCCCGTCCTGGGTGGGTTCGATTCCTACA
>CAZRQI010000062.1:0-8858 GCA_964602025.1 uncultured Veillonellaceae bacterium | reverse complement strand
TTGTCTCGCGCTACGGCGGCGAAGAATTTGTCGTGGTGTTGCCGGCTACCAGTGAGCAGGGCGCATTGACGGTTGCGGAGAAAATTCGCCGTGCCGTGGAGTCGTTGGCGATTCCGCATGAAAAGTCGCCGTTGGCCGGCGTGGTCACCGTGAGCATCGGGGTTGCAGCGGTCGTGCCGATGCGGGATTCGGACGTCGGATTGCTGTTGAGTGCAGCGGACCGGGCGCTGTATCAGGCGAAAACTGCCGGCCGCAACGCGGTTCGGTCGGCCGGAGCCTGTTTGAACTGAAGGGGAGCAAAAAACGAATGGTAACCAATGAGTTTCTAGCTAAAGTGGCCGAGCGATCGCGTCAGGCCTATGCGCAGAGAATGGAACAGGAATGGCGGGAAGCGGGCAGGGCCGACGGGATGGCAACGCGGCGCTGTGTCGCGACTGATGCCGGCGAGACGGAAATCTACTTATATCAGCCGTTGCGTTCGAAAACGACAGGACCGTTGCCGGTATTCGTGAATATTCACGGCGGCGGATTCATCCAGGGCAGCCCCGGCGACGATGACTCCTGGTGCCGCCAGATTGCCGACGCGGCGGATTGCGCGGTTGTCAGCATCGATTATCATCTGGCGCCGGAATATCGATTCCCGGTCGCACTGTACGAATGCTACGACGTCATTAAATGGCTGCATGACCAAGCCGATTTTCTGGGGCTGGATCCCGGTCGCATTGCGGTCGGCGGCCACAGCGCCGGCGGCAATCTGGCGGCGGCGGTTACTTTGCTGGCCCGGGAACGCCGGGAATTTTCCCTCATATTTCAAGTGCTGAATTATCCGGTACTGGATTTTGTGCAGGATCCTTATCAAAAAACCGGACAGGATCTGTTGTTGACCGCCAAGGCGCAGAGCTTTTTCTCCACCTGCTATCTGGCAGATGCTGAAGCGGCGAAAAATCCGTTGGCCTCGCCCAGACTGGCGGAGTCGTTCGCCGGATTGCCTCCGGCGTTGGTGATTGCCGCCGGATTTGATCCGTTGCGGGCGGAAAACGAACAGTATGCCGAAGCGTTGAAAGCGGCGGGCGTTGCGGTGACATACCGTCTGTTTCCGGGGTGTATGCACGCGTTCACGCACTTTGGCCCCGAAACATCGGCGAACGAAGCCTGGCGACTGATTCAGGATTCTTTGCGGCAGGCGTTTTGGGGAAGGGAGGCGTTTTTGGATGGAGAGCGTTAAAATTACGGAGTTTCCCGGCGTCAGGCTGGGCAATGCCCACGATCTGACAGCGGCGACCGGGTGCACAGTGATTCTTTGTCCCGAAGGTGCGACAGCGGGAGTGGATGTGCGGGGCGGCGCGCCCGGAACGCGGGAAACCGATTTGCTGCGGCCGGAGAACTATGTCGAGAAGATTCATGCCGTGGTTCTGGCGGGCGGCAGCGCCTTCGGACTGGACGCGGCCGGCGGGGTCATGCAGTATCTCGAAGAACGCGGTATCGGCTTTGATGTCGGCGTGGCCAGGGTGCCGATCGTCTCTGCCGCCGTGCTGTTCGACCTGCCGTGCGGCGATGCGACGGTGCGGCCCGACCGGGAAATGGGCTACCGCGCCTGCCGGGCGGCTGAAACCGAAGAATTCTGCATGGGGTCGGTCGGCGCCGGCGCCGGGGCCACCGTCGGCAAAGTTTTTGGCATGGAGCATGCGATGAAGGGCGGGCTCGGCGCGTATTGCGTGAAGCTGGGCGAGCTGCTGGTCGGCGCCGTGGTCGCGGTCAACTGCCTGGGTGATGTCGTCGATCCGGCGACCGGCGCAATTATGGCCGGCGCCTGCCAACAGGAACCGTTCCGGTTCTTGGACAGCGAGAAGGGGCTGCTGCAACAGTGCGAGAAACTTGGCAACCGTTTCGCGGGCAATACGACGATCGGCGCCATCCTGACCAATGCGCAACTGACGAAGGCCCAAGCCACGAAAGTTTCCTCCATGGCCCACGACGGCTATGCCCGGACGATGCGGCCGGCGCACACGATGCTCGACGGCGATACAATTTTCACCCTGTCGGTGGGCGGAGTGCCGGCGGATCTTTCGGCGGTGGGGGCCTTGGCGGCCCGCGTCATGGCGCAGGCGGTGCTGGCGGCGGTCCGGGAGGCCCGGTCGCTGGCCGGGTTCACGGCGATGGCTGATTTGAACCTATCAAAATAATGAGATTTTATTTCGGGCGAACAAAAAAACGGAACCGGCCGCATTGGCTTGCGGAACGGTTCCGTTTTTTATTTGTTGCGTCGGATCGGGATTTATTTCTTCTGCAGGGTTTCCTTCAGCACCTCGATCGCTTTGTCGAGCTGGGGATCCTGCTTCGATTCCCGGTCGAAATCCTTGGGAATTTCGACGATGACGTCGGGGACGATTCCTTTGCCGTGAATGGAACGGTCATTGGGGGTATGGTATTCCGCGATGGTGATTTTCACGGCGGATTCCTTGTCAAGCGGCATCAAGCGCTGCACGGACCCCTTGCCGAAGGTTTTTACGCCGACCAGCTTGCCAACGCCGCGATCCTGTATGGCGCCGGCGACGATTTCCGAAGCGCTGGCGCTGCCGCCGTTGACCAGCACGGTCAGGGGCAGGGGGGCGACTGTCGAGGACGATTGGTAGGTTTCCCGGTCGCCGTCCTTGCCGATCACCGACACGATCGGTCCTTTCGGGACCAGTAATTCAGCCACTTTGACGCATTGATCGATCAACCCGCCGGGATTGTTGCGAAGATCCAGAACCAGCGACGTCATCCCCTGATCTTTCAGTTCTTCCAGCTTTCGGGTAAAATCCTTGCCGGTAGTTTCACTGAACATCGAAACCCGGATATAGCCCATCTCCTTGTCCAGCATCTTGCCGCTCACGGACTTAATCACAATTGTGGCGCGGGTTAGCGGGAATTCCTGCGGTTCTTTGCCGTTTCGTTGAATGGTCAGCGTTACTTTGCTGCCTTCCGGGCCGCGTATTTTCCCTACTGCTTCGTCCAACGCCATATCCTTGGTGTCCAACTCGCCGACGCGGACGATCTGATCGCCGCTCAGTATTCCGGCGGCTTCCGCCGGAGTTCCTTCGATGGGCGCGACAACAGTCAGCTTTTTATCCTTGACGCCGAGAACGATGCCGACGCCGCCGAACGAACCTTTGGTTTCCAGCATCAGTTCGCTGTACATTTTGGGGTCCATATAAACGGAGTAGGGATCGCCCAGAGCGTTGACCAGGCCTTTGACGGCGCCGGTCATCAGATTTACGCCATCCGCCGCGCCGACGTATTGCCCTTTGACTACCTGAGCGGCGCGAAAAATTTTCAGGGTGGCGGCCAATTCATCCGGCCCCATTTTGGAAAGATAATAATTGATTTCCATGACCGCAATTTTTTCCGGCAGGGAGATGGTGGCGGCTTCCTTCGGTTGCGCCTGGGCGGTCATCGGCAGCCAGGCCAGTTGGATCATTGTCAGGACGGCAATGATATTGAAAAGCAGCGATTTATTTCGGTTCAGCAGCATATTGTTCCCTCCAAAATCCAAGGATTGCCGGCGCGGCGCGGACGGCCGCTTTCGGCAGATTCAGGTGATTATTATATTATAGCGCATTTTATTAGCCTGCGGTTATTTTTTCATAGAGGCTGGAGAGTTATTTCGGAGTGTGCTATCGTATAGGTAATGGCCGGGATGTCGTGTCCCGGGAACGCAATAATTGGAGGAAACCATGCCGCATACGCAACGGAAAAACATTGTGCCGGGCCTGGCCGTGAACGTGGTGCAGAAACAACACCAGCGGAGCGGACAGCTGACGGAGGGGATCGTTCGGGATTTGCTGACGTCCAGTCCGGTTCATTCCCGGGGAATCAAGGTTCGTCTGGAATCGGGAATCGTCGGACGGGTGCGGGAGATTTTGGCGAAAAAGCAGGGAGAGTAGGCAAGAACCGTTATGGGCATGACGATTGGCTTGATTGCGCCGTATGCGGAATTGGCCGGGGTGGCTTCGGACGTCCGCGACTCGATGGGGCTGGATTTCCCGATCGCCGTGGGGATTTTGGAAAGCGCGGTCGGAGTGGCCGAAACCTTGATCCGCCAAGGCGTGGAAGTAATCATCAGCCGGGGCGGCACGGCGGCTTTGCTACGCAATAAACTGGACATCCCGATTGTTGAGATCAAAGTGACCGGCTATGATGTGATGCGGGCCTTGCACCCCTATATCGGCAAGGACCGGAAAATCGCCATTGTCGGCTACCAGAACGTGGTGCACGGCTGCCGGATTTTTGGCGAATTGTTCGGGCTGTCGATTAAGGAACTGATCATCCCGGCCGATGAGATCAACAAGGACTGGGAGGCGGCGCAACAGGAAGTGCAGCGCCTGGTGGCGGAAAATGGAATGGACGTTGTCATCGGCGACTCACTGGTCCGGGGACGGCTGAAGGTTGAAAATATTGACATCCAAATGGTGGAGTCCGGCAAAGAAGCGATCGTGCAGGCGATCGAAGAAGCGAAGCATATCGGCATCGTGCGGGAAAATGAGCGCCGGGCCTATGAGCGCCTGCGTACCATCATCCATTCCGTGCATGACGGGGTGGTCGCCACGGATGAAACGGGCTGTATCACAGCGGTCAACCTAGTGGCGGAAGAGATTTTCGGTTTTAAGGAACGGGATGTCCTGGGCATGCCGATCGGGCGGGCGATTCCCAACACCCGCATCGACAAAGTGTTGCAGACGGGACAGGCGGAACTGGAGCAATTGCAGCAGACCCCCAAAGGCTACATCGTAACCAACCGGGTGCCGATCACGCTGGAAGGCCAAGTGCAGGGCGTGGTCGCCACTTTTCAGGAAGTCGCCAAGATTCAGAGCGTGGAGCAAAAAATCCGCCAAACGCTGTTCAACAAAGGGTTGTTCGCCAAATACCGGTTTGAGGATGTTTTGACCGAAGATCCCCATTTGAAAAAAATTGTCGCCATCGCCAAAAAATATGCACAGACCGACGCCACGATGCTGCTGTTGGGCGAGAGCGGCACTGGCAAGGAATTGTTCGCCCAGAGCATCCATAACGACAGTCCGCGGCGGCAGGAAGCCTTTGTGGCGATCAACTGCTCGGCGTTGCCGGGGCAGCTGCTCGAAAGCGAGCTGTTCGGCTATGTCGGCGGCGCGTTCACCGGTGCGCGCAAGGACGGAAAACGCGGCCTGTTTGAACTGGCGCACAATGGCACGATTTTTCTGGATGAAATCGGCGACATGGACAAGGAGCTGCAGTCGCGGCTGCTGCGCGTACTGGAAGAAAAACAGATCCGCCGCATCGGCTCGGATAGTATCATTCCGGTGAATGTCCGCATCATTGCGGCGACAAACATGGATTTGTGGAATGAAAGCGTGAGGGGCAACTTCCGGCAGGATTTGTATTATCGACTGAATGTGTTGACTGTCAAACTGCCGCCGCTCCGGGAACGGCGCGCGGATATCCCGGTTCTGGCCCGTTGGCTGTTGCGCCGGTATGGCGAACAGTATGGAAAAAGGATCGCCGCGCTGCCGGACCGCGTGATGGAGCGGTTGCAGGAGCATCCGTGGAGCGGGAATATCCGTGAATTGAAGAACGTGATGGAGCGGATCGTTCTTTCCAGCGAGCGAGGCGAAGTCGATCCGGATACGGTCGACCTGATGCTGGATAAAGCGGCGGATGCGCCGGAAACAAAGGAAATGGCGGCCGTCGACCCATTCCTGGCTGGTTCGCTGGATGAAATTAAACATAAAGTGGCGGCGGCGGTTCTTGTTCAGGAAGGAAATAACGTTGCCCGGACCGCCCGACGGCTGCAAATTGATCGGAACACTCTAAAAAAGATCCTGCGATAAAAAATATCATGAAAAATTCAGCACGTGATGAAATTTTCACCGCGTGCTGAATTTTTTATGCCCCCAAATCGGCTTCGAACGGGGGTTTGTTTCTGGCATGGAACTTGCATTTAGAAGCAGACGGCACAGAAATCAAAATCGTGCAGCAATACAGCATGAATTTGGGGGAACAACCGGAGTGAAAAGAACAGTCGAAATTCCGTATGGAAAAGAAACGTTGACATTTGAGGTCGGGGAACGGAATCTGGTGGGCGTCTACTCGCCGAAAAATGTTCCGGGAGTCGCCGATCTTGGCGCGGCGATCCGCCAGGCCCTGGCAAATCCGATTGGAACCAAACCGGTGCGGGAGTTGGCCCGCGGGGCGGAAAAAGTGGTGCTGGTCGCGGACGACAATACCCGACTGACGCCGGCGGACAAGATTATTCCGATCCTGCTGGATGAACTCAACGCCGCCGGGATCCGGGACGAAAAAGTCACGGTGATTATCGCGCTCGGTACACATCGCCCGATGACGCAGGAAGAGATTTTGGCCAAATATGGCCCGGAAGTGGTGCGGCGGGTTCAGGTCAAGAATCATAATTTCCGGGATCCCGCATTGATGGTGGATTTGGGGACTACGCCCAACGGAACGCACATTCAAGTGAATCGGGAAGCCTTTGAAGCCGATTTCAAGATCGGCATCGGCAGCATTGTTCCCCATTATATTCCGGGATTCGCCGGCGGGGCCAAAATCGTGCAACCGGGGATTTCCGCCGAGCGGACGACAGCGGAAACCCATCTGCTCAGCACGTGCGAACCGCGTTCTTTTCTCGGCATCCGCGACAATCCGGTGCGGATCGAGCTGAATAGCATCGCCCGGGCCGTCAGGCTGAACACCATCGTGAACACCGTGCTCAATTGCCACGGGGACGTGGTGGGCGTTTTCTACGGTGATGTGGTGGAAGCGTTCAATGCCGGCGTGGAACTTTCTCGGGACGTCTATTCCGTGGAATTGCCGGAAGTCGCCGATATTGTGGTGGCCAGCTCCTATCCCTGCGACATTGAATTCTGGCAGGCGCACAAGGCGTTGTATCCGGCGGATCTGGCGGTGAAAGCCGGCGGCGTCATTGTACTCGCCACTCCCTGTTGCGAAGGGGTTTCCGTGACGCATGCCGATATTCTGGAAATCACGGGTGAAACAATGCAGGGACTGAAAGAGCAAGTGGCCCACAAGGAAGTGCATGACGAGGTGGCGGCTTCGCTGGCGATCGGCTGGGCGCAGGTGAAGGAGCGCGAAGCTGTGTACATGGTTTCGTCGGGCATTGCGACGGAAGACGCTCGTCGCCTGGGATTCACGCCGTTCCCGACATTGCAGGCGGCTCTGGACGCCGCTCTGGTCCTGCAGGGACCGGCGGCCCGGATCACGGTGCTGACGCATGCGCCGGACATGCTGCCGGTGATCGGCAAATAGACGTTAATCTTTGTAGCGGAGAAGGAGATGGTTCCATGCAGTTCAAAGGCTACAGAAGGCCTGACGGCAAAGTGGGAATTCGCAATCACGTTTTGATATTGCCCAGCGTGGTCTGCGCCAATCGGGCCGCCAGGGGAATTTCACTGGCGGTGGCGGGCACAACCTGGGTCGAGCATCAGCACGGCTGCACACAACTGGGAGCGGACGCGGAACTCACGGCCCGGGTGCTGGTCGCGCACGGGACCCATCCCAACGTGACCGGCGTCATCGTGGTCGGACTCGGCTGTGAAACGATCCGGGCCCAGGATATTGCGGCGGAGATCAAACGGCAGTGCCCGTATAAAAATGTAGCGACCATCATTATTCAAGATGAAGGCGGATCGGTAAAAGCCATTGCCGCCGGCGCCGGTTTTGCCCGCGAGTTTGTCGGCGAAGCCTCGGCGATGGAACGGGAGTGGATCGATGCTGCCGAGCTGATTTTGGGCACGGAATGCGGCGGCTCGGACGCCTGTTCGGGAATTTCCGCCAACCCTGCATTGGGCGTCACCAGCGACATGCTGATTGATGCCGGCGGCAGCGTGATCTTGGCGGAGACGACGGAAATCATCGGCGCCGAACATCTGATCGCGGCGCGGGCCGTGACTCCCCAAGTGGCCCGCAAGTGCTTCGACGTGATCAACGCCTGCGAGGCTTCGGCCAACAAGATGGGCGTCGACATGCGTGGCGGGCAGCCGACTCCCGGCAACATCGCCGGCGGGTTGTCCTCCATCGAGGAAAAGTCGCTGGGCTGCATCTATAAGGCGGGCAGCCGGCCGTTGCAGGATGTGATCGACTATGCGGCGCCGGTTGTGCAAAAGGGACTGGTCTGGATGGATACGCCGGGGCAGGATATCGAACAACTGACGGGCATGGTGGCCGGCGGCTGCCATCTGGTGGTGTTCACTACCGGTCGCGGAACCTGTTGCGGTTCGCCGATCGCGCCGACGATCAAAGTATCGACCAATACGGCGCTGTTTGAAAAAATGAACGACAATATCGACATCGATGCGGGAACGGTGATCACCGGCGAGGAAAATGTGGAGCAAGTTGGTCGCCGCATCTTCGCCGAGATGCTGGAAGTCGCGTCCGGCAAGCTGGCCAAGGCGGAAATCCTCGAGTTCAACGATTTCGCCATTCGTCGGATCGGCCCGACGATGTAACGGAAATGGATTCAAAAACAGAGGTGGTTGAAAAAATGGCCAGACTACAGGCGATCGTAATGAAACCGAAAGATAATGTCTGCACCGTTGTGGAAGCGATTCCGGCCGGCGCGGAAGTGGGAATGGAAATTGGCGGCGAAGTTGTCCGGGTGTGTTCCAGCGAGGCGATTCCCGTGGGGCACAAATTGGCGATCCGCGATATCGGCCAGGGCGAGATCATCATGAAGTACGGCGAGGTGATCGGCCGGGCCACGAAAAACATCAGCATCGGGCAGCATGTCCATGTTCATAACCTGGAGAGTTGTCGTGGCCGTGGCGACCGCTAGGAAAAAGGGACGGGAGGAATTGGACCATGGAGAAAAA
>CAZRQI010000061.1:0-9250 GCA_964602025.1 uncultured Veillonellaceae bacterium | reverse complement strand
AGCCACCGGGCCGCCGTCAGCGATTTCAGAAAATGGTTGCGCGTATTGGCGGCTGTAGCCTCGTCCGTTGTCGCCAAACTGATGTAGTAGGGGGCATGTACGCTCATGGCGATGCCGAATCGTTCCGCGGCCTCGCCGAGAGCCCGGGCCGTCGCTTCGCCGATATTGACCCCGCGGGTCAGGGAATACTCGTAAGCGTTCAGTCCTTGGTTCGCCAGCCATTCCGGCATATCCAGGGATGAATTGTGTCCTGCGGCATAAAAACTTTCGGGGTTGCCCGATGGTCCGAACAAGGCGTTCCGCATCATTGCATCCTGCCATAGCCGGTCTGTCGCAAGGCTTCGTAAACGGCAACCGCCACCGCATTTGAAAGGTTCAGGGATCGGGCGCCCTCAATCATCGGCAGGCGGATGCATTGCTCCGGATACTGATTCAGAATGAATTGCGGCAAGCCAGCCGTTTCCTTGCCGAACACCAGAAAATCTCCATCCTGAAAACAGACATCGCTGTGAAATCGGGTTGCCTTGGTGGTGTGGCAGAAAAACCGTCCTGCCGGGTATAGCGCCCGCAATTCGGCAAAGCTGTCGTGATAGTAAATCTCCAGCAGATGCCAATAATCCAGTCCGGCCCGTTTCAGATGCTTGTCATCAGTCGAAAATCCAAGCGGACGGATCAAATGCAATTTGCAGCCGGTTGCGGCGCACAGTCGCGAAATGTTTCCCGTATTGCCCGGTATTTCCGGCTCCACCAACACCACATGAAAACCGGTCGTTTTTTGTTCCATCGTAATGCACTCCTATGTTGTTCATCGATAGTCCCGCACTCTTCGGGAAAAATTCAAGCCCGTCAACCGCCGCGCCGGGACTGCTGCGGACTGAAGACCAACCCGCAAAGAACCAGAGCGCTGGCTGCCAGTCCGGCATACAACGGATCCGTCCCTTGCGGAAAAATAAATTTCCAGCCAACGGTCGCCAATGTGCCGGCGGCAATGGACAGCAATGCAAAACCGGGGCTAACCCGTCCCGGCATAAAAATCGCCAAGCTGAACGGGAAAAATATCCCGGCGCCCCGTAGGCCCATCGACAAAAAGTTCCATTCCAGAACAAGGGACCGCAAGTTACCGAAAGTAAACGCCGCCGCGCCCATCATCACCAAAAAAACGACTAGACGGTTCGTGAGCAAAGCATGGTTGTCAAAAAAGCGCCACTTCATAGCCGACAAAATATCCCGGTTCAGCATTGTCCCGACACCCAGCGCCAGCCCCGCCGCCGAACCAATGGCGGCCAGCAACAGGGCGGCAATCGCCAGTCCGCCCAACCAGGGGGGAAGATAAGTCAGGACAAACAACGGCAGAGCATCAATGGGTACAATGTCCGGATGATGCTGGCGCATGAACATCCCGACCATAACGGCGGGAATCCCAGAAGGGAGTGTGATGATGGCTGCAGTCACGGCGCCGGCCCTCGCAGTTTTTTCGTCGGTCGCCGAAAACAGCGCCTGAATATAAGTCTGCGTCGTCAACGTCCCCACCAGAAGGGACAAACCGCTACCCAGATCAATCCCCCACCCCCGGCCAATGAGACTGAACCAGGGAGTCGGCGGGAATGCCGACAAAAACCCGTTCCAGCCGCCCATGCGCGTATATGTGACATAGGCAACGGAGAACAAAGTGATATAGATCAAAATGGTCTTCCAGATTCCCACTCGTCCAGTCGCCCATACTCCGCCGAAAACGACATAGAAAACGGTCAGCGCCATAACAAAGGCAACCGCCCGGGTAAAATCCGTATGGAACAAGGCAGCCACCAGCGGTGTCGCCGAAAGGATATTGGCAACGATACTGAAGAAGATTCCGACAGAAGCGGCAACCGCCGCCAGTTTCCCAGCCCGCGGTCCATAATGGAGAGACAGGAACTGGGGAATGGTCTGCAGCTTTGAAGCCCGCAACGGCCCCGCATAGAATGCCGCCATGACCAGCAGGGCGATGCCGGCGCCCAACGTGAACCACCAAGCCGAGAATCCAACGGAAAATGCCAGTTGAGCGGTCCCCACAGTCGATGCGCCGCCGATGATGGTACCGACAATCGTCCCCGATACCATCGGCACTCCCGATTTGCGTCCGCCTACGGCAAAATCCGTGGCATTTTTTACTTTACGGGCAGCATCAACGCCTACCCAGGAAATAAAGGCCAAAACCGCAAAAAATGCGATCAAATGTCCCTGCGACAGGGTCATGGTTTCACCGCCATCCCAATGTTACGATTTTGTAAACAATCCAATCCTTTGCGTTTTCCTGCCGCCTTCCCGAAGGAAAATGTTTCGCGACGGCGAATTATTGATCTTAAGAGCAGTAGCTTGGATCAAAAAAGAGGGGGATCATGTTGAGTAAATCGTACGTGCTCGATACGAATGTTCTATTGCATTCGCCTCACGCCTTGTTCACCTTCAGCGAGCACACCATCGTCATTCCCGAAGTCGTGCTGGAAGAACTGGACCGGTTCAAATCGGAATCCAACGACCGGGGCGCCAACAGCCGGGAAGTCAGCCGCATCATCGATCAACTCCGGGCCCGGGGCAATCTGATCGAAGGCGTACCCCTCAACGATGACGGCGGGATTCTCCGCATCGCCATCAATCACCTTGAAACCCCCATGCCCACACACTGGGACAGATTCAAAGCTGACAACCGCATTTTGCAGGTTTGCCGGGGACTGGCGCAGGAAGGCCGTGAAGTGGTCTTGGTCAGTCGGGATACCAACATGCGGGTTAAGGCCGATATCCTAGATATCGCCGCGGAAGATTTCCGGAATGAAAAAGTCGCCAAAATCGAAGACCAGTATACCGGACGAGCCGACGTGTTCGCCGACGCGGACCTCATTCGACAATTTTGCAGCGATACTGCCCAAAGTCTATCGCCCGGGGATTTGTTCAGCTTCGACGAATCTTCCCGAAGCATGACCGTTCCGACCCTGACGACCAATCAGTTTCTTCACATCCATGCATGCGACGATGACCACCATACCGCGCTCGGCCGATTTGACGGCGAAAAAATCGTCCGTCTGAAATATCAGGACCACAATCCGTTCGGTGTTACGCCGCGCAACATCGGGCAGATCTTCATGCAAGAAAGTCTGATGTTGAGCGCCGAGGAAGCGCCGCTGGTCATTATCAAAGGTCCGGCCGGAACCGCGAAAACTTTTTACTCGCTGGCCGTCGGGCTGCATCGGTTCATGGACTGCCGCCCCCGCGACTACCATCATTTACTGATTTGCCGGCCCAATGTCCCAATGGATGAGGATCTCGGCTATCTGCCGGGTTCGGAACAGGAAAAAATCGACCCCTATATGCGGGCTGTCCGGGATAACCTTTTCACCCTGATGTCAGGCCATAGCATCACCGAATCCAAAGAAATCGAACAGGTGGAGGACACGGTGCAAATGCTGTTCGACAAACGGGTGATCCAGACGGAAGCGTTGGCGTATCAGCGCGGCCGGTCCTTGCAGCGGTACTGGATGATTCTGGACGAAATGCAGAATTCCACGCCGCGACAGGCGAAAGGAGTCATTACCCGGCCCGGCGTCGGCACGAAAATCGTTCTGCTGGGTGATCCGGAACAAATTGATCACCCGTTTCTGGATAGCCGCACCAATGGTCTGGTATACGCTTCCGAAAAAATGAAGGGCAGTCGGTTCTGTTTTCAGGTTTCTCTGACCTATGATGAATGTGAACGGTCGCCGTTGGCAGCCGAAGCAGCCATCCGCCTCTGATAAATGGAGACTTGATCTTGATAAGGATAAATCTCTCTTATTGTATAATAATTGACGTGCATCGGCAAACCGCAGCCTTGCCTGTCTGCGGCAGATCATAAAGAAAGTAGGGAAAGAATTGAAAGGAACAGTCGTCGCAACCTGGGTGCAAACCGCCCGCAACCTCTGGGGTAAGGAAACCACCGAACACGCAATGAAAAAGGTTGGCTGGGAACCCGACCGGTTATTTACCCCCACCGAAGACGTGGAAGACGCCAAGCCCAAGGCTTTTGCCGCTGAATTGGCCGTCGCGCTGGGAAAAACGGAAGACGAAATCTGGATGGCAATTGGCCAGGATAATATCGGCACTTTTTTTCGGACCTACCCGGCCTTCTTCCAGAAAGAAAACTTATACTCTTTTCTGCGTTCCATGTTTGATGTTCATGTCATCGTGACAAAACGTATTCCGGGCGCCAATCCGCCGGAGCTATTAATCCAGCCCGTTTCCGACAGCGAAGCAATCCTGTCCTATCGTTCCCAGCGGGGAATGTTCGGCTATCTGCGGGGCCTTTTGGCCGGCGCCGCCGTCCATTTTCAGGAAAACATCCAGACGGAAATTGTCGAGTCCACGGCCAGCAGTATGAAGATCAAAATCCGGTTTCCCCAAACGATCCGCAATACCGTCTCACACAGCCTGAACCGCCTTCTATCCTTGGGCGTCGTCCGCAGCGTCGCCGCGAAAATCGCTCTTCTCACAACTCTTCTTGCCGTAGTTCTTGCCAGCGGTTTTTCCATGGCCGGACTGTCGTCGCCGCTTTGGGGAGCCTTGTCCGGCGGCATCGGAGCCCTTGTCGCCGCCATGCTGCTCATGCGCCCGCTGCAGACAGTCCTGGATGAAATCAAAACCATGCAGGATCGTCAATACTTTTTGGAAACCCAGTTCCACTCCGGCGATGAATTTGAAACCATCATGGCGGGACTGGCCGACTATAAAACCCGGCTCAAAAAAGAATTCGTCGGCTTCAAAGGCATTGCCGACGAAATGAACAAATACGCCGACGATTTTAATGGGCTGGCGGAAAAAATGAAGTCGACCTCCAACGAAATTACCGGCGTCGTACATGATGTCGCGACTGCCGCCATGCATCAGGCGGAAAACACCACCGAGTCAGTCGGCATCCTGAATGGCAACCTGGCAGCCCTGAAGCTGGTGGTCAACGAGCAAGATAAAAACAAAGCCCGCCTGGAAGCGGCCGTCAACGAAATCAGCCGGGGCTTCAAGGATGTTGAAATCTCCAGCCAAAAGCTCGAACACAGCATGAGCCAATTCGCCGAAGTCAAATCTTCCGCCGAGCACCTGGAAACCCAGGCGACCCGCATCAACGAGATCACGGCAATGGTTTCCGCCATCGCAAATCAAACCAATCTATTGGCTCTCAACGCGGCCATCGAAGCGGCCAGGGCCGGCGAACAGGGGCGCGGCTTTGCGGTCGTGGCGGAAGAAGTCCGCAAGCTTGCCGAGCAATCACAGCAACATTCCGAAAGCATCGCGACGGATCTCAAGGTTCTCATGGACATCATCAGCGGCGTCGTCGGAATGATCGATACGGAATATAACGTCTTGGCGGTCGAAGCCAAACAATTGGCCGATGTTGTCGTCGACAACAACCAGCATGTGGAAAATGTCCATCTGGTGGCGGAAAACATTGTCTCCATGATCAACAAGCTGGAAAACGAAATGAAAGGTATGAATCAGGTTTACGGTAAAATCGAAAGTCTGGCCGCCATATCGGAGGAAAACTCCGCCGCCAGTCAGGAAGTAAGCGCCGCCGTCCAGGTTTACAATGACAAACTGCAGGATCTGATGGCCCGAATCGTCGAATTCAAAACCGTCATCGGCCATTTCAGCGAGGATGTCAATCAATACCGCACCTGATTATTCAGCCTCACGGCAGCAAACGAAAAGAGAGGAAAACGCATCGACGCGTTTTCCCCTCTTTTCGTTTGCTTTTATCGCGAAGTATGCGCCTCGGCTAGGCCATTTCCAAACAGAAAACTGCGTTGCGCCCTGACCGGTGCCGCTTCGGCGTTCGCAGCAGCAGTCCTTGCAGCCGTTGAATCAATGGCTGCCATATAAACCGCGTTCGGGCGAACGAGGCCCAGCTGTCCGACCGCAATTTCCCTGATCCGCTCGGGCGATTTCAATTGCGCCAGTTCCAGACGCAACAATTCATTTTCCGCTTCCATTTTGATCAAACAGGCCCTTGCCTGAACCAGCTCATAGCCGGAATTGACGATTGCGGAACTGCCCCAAGTCACGGACAGAGCCAGAACACCGATGAGAATCGCCGACAGCAGGCATTCCGTCCGCAGGCAATAGTGCGTTTTGTCAGTGAGTACGTGATCCTTTTTCGCTGTCAGCAACGTTTGTCGTTTATTTCGCCGTCGCAGCATCCCCGATGCCTCCCGCTTCATCAAAATGCGTCAAATGTCAGTTTGTATAGTAATAATCGAATACCTGCCCAAAATCGATCCCGGCGATCATCTTGCCTCGATACTGATTATGCAAGCGTTGGCAGGCCTCTTCGAGGTGCTGTGACTTGACGCCGTGCTGAATGGACAATGTCGCCTCGATAAAGGCCGCCAGATGGTCGCAGGCTTTCAGGACTTTCCCATCCAGGGGCATAAACTCCGCTGAATTAAATCGCGCCGTCATCTCTTCATTAGTGAACTCTTTGTGAATTCTTCCGTCGAGTTTCACTTTGTTGGCAAACTCGTCTTCGATATAATAGCGGATTTCATCATGCCAGGCCGCAGGCAACAAAGGCATCAGCTTCTCGTCCACCAGAGTTTTCTCATAATCCTTGATAATCTCTTCAATGCCTTCCACCGAGCTCTTGATCGGCGATACAATGTCACGAGTCAGAACTTCCGGCAGATCGTGGAACAGCGATCCAAAATAATTGTTGATGATCCGGCGTGGGCAAGCCTGCATCTCCAACGAACACAGATAGGACAGCATCGCGACGATCAGCATGTGCCCCAACACCGAAGTTTTGGGAATGCGCGGCGTTTGCGCCCATCTTTGCTGGAATCGCAGCTGTCCGCAAAAATCGATGAATCCGAACGACTTCTTTCCTAACATCAGTTTCTGAACTCCCAGCAGATCATAGTGGTCTTCAATCTGGTTTTCGAGTTCAGACTTCGTATCCTCAATCCCATAAATGAAGGGCGTCAAATTATAAATGATCTTGAATTCCCATTGAGTCGCGAGATAATGGGCTGCCCGCAAAATTCGCCGCTCCAGTACCGAGTGCCCTTCATCCTCAAAATAAGCGATGAAACGGTCCCTGAAACCACCCGGCACCGCGCTGATGTCCGAATCCACCTGGTGCAGTACCCACTCATTCAATTCTTTGCTTTTCGTCTGCATCAGACGATGAAATACCGGCGGTTTTAAATCCGTTAACAAAACCCTCTGCAGAAACTCGAACAGGCCGCCTTCAATCAGACGTAGCCAGTCCACCGTTTTCCCTCGTTCCGTTTCCTCGCATTTCGCCAACACGTAAGCAATGATCATCTTGTGCGCCTGCTTGTCCAGTTCCGTCAATTCGAAGGGACGGACATGATCATTCCAGCGTTGTATACTGGCGGCTTCATAAAACTTTTCGATCAAGCCTTTTCGCATCGCGCTCTTGTCCTCCTTACGCCTTCTTCTCCAACTCCTCCAGGCAATCTTCCGCCCAAAGGATCAAGGCTTCCGCCACAATATTGGATCGCCGCATGGTCATTCGCCGGTACATGGCCTGGTCGGTATTTTTTTTTGCCATTGTCTCATAATTTTTTTCCAGAAGCGTAAAAGTAGCAATCTCGCTTTGCTTTTCCCGAATAAACCGCCGCAGCTGAAACTGCATTTCATCGCGCGACGAGCGACTGCCCAAAAAGACCCGCAAAGCGAATTCATCCCGACAGGGACTCAGCAACGATTTGGGAAATCGATTCATCCATTCGGCAAAAACCTGCTTACCGGCCGCAGTGAGGGAATACACCTTTCGATCCGGGCGGGATTCCTGCACTTCGATCCGGGAATCCACCCATTCTTTTGCCTCCAAATTCCCCAGTTCCCGATAAATCTGGCTCATCTGGGCCGGCCAAAAAGAGTTGAGTTCTTTGTCAAACAGCAACTTCAAATCATAACCCGTCATTGGGCGGTCCATTAAAAGACCAAGGATCGCATGGGGCAATGACAAAGCGCTCACCTCATTGTAGAGTATATTTGTATATATTTTCTATTCATTATTATACTATTCATATATGAAATGTCAAATCTTCCTGTTAGTTCTTTGCCTTTATTCATTGTGTTTATGTAAATAATGTCATGGGATATTTTTTTTGCGACAAATCGATCACTGTAAAAGGATTCTGTAGGATAACGGCGAATATAATTAAGCGATATCTACAACTTAAAGGAGGATTATTCGGTGACCCACAAAAAACTATCCATTACTTGTCTGGCATTTTTGCTGTCCGCAACGGCGGTTCTGCCCCTGGCATCCGCCGCGAAGGATGAAATTCCCCCTTCTCAGAGTCTGACCGTAAAAACCATTGGCAAAGTATCCTGTGTTGCTTCGACGATCGAAAAGAATGCCGACGGCACGCTGAAAAAGTGTGTCCTGGCGGAAAACAAAACCGTTCCCGGCGCCGACATCACCTGCGCCGCCAAAGGCCCTATGACGTTAAACGCAGATGGTTCGCTCCAGCAATGCATCCTGGCATTTGATCGCTCCTATCCGGAGCCGGTCGGAGTTGTCTGCGACGACGGCAAGACCATTGGATTGTATCCCAACGGCACACTGGCCAAATGCACCATCGCCGCCGATGGATTTGCCCGGGTCCTGGGCGGAACCTGTGCTGCCCATCAGCAGGTGGAGGTTTATCCCGACGGTCAGTTGAAGAGCTGTGTACCGAACGTGGAAAAGAAAGTGGCGGCAGCTCCCACCAAAGAAGTCTATGTAACCGAGTTTACCTGCTCGGCCAAGAAAGAGATCTCGTTTTACGCCAATGGCAAAGTTCAGCAATGCACCCCAACTGAAACGGTATACATGCGGGGCAAAGGCACCTGCATGGGCGGCGAATCCGTAAGGCTGCAAGAAGATGGCAAAGTTGCCGCCTGCACCTATACCTATCCCCTGTACCAAAACAAGAGCTGCAGTGTAGAAAAGAAGGTTTCCTTCCATGCCAACGGTTTTTTCAAGGATTGCACACTGCCGGAAGACAAAACGGTAGGAAAAGCCGTTTGCAAGGCTGACGCCCCGATTTCCTATCGGGCTAATGGAACTGTCGCCACCTGCACTCTCGCGGCTCCGGCCGAACAGGCCCCGGGGAAAATCCTTCCCGCCGGCACAATTGTCAATATCGACGAAAAACACGTGATTACCGTAAAAGAGGCAGCACCTGCCGCCCCGGCCAAGCCGGCGGCCCCAGCTCAACCGGCGGCTCCGGCC
>CAZRQI010000060.1:0-9338 GCA_964602025.1 uncultured Veillonellaceae bacterium | reverse complement strand
CTGTCTTATCCCCCGGATGTTTTGCCGGCAGGAATGCGCCACCGCTGCGTGGAATGTTTTTATTACGGCAAAAACTCATGCAAAGGAGCACACCGGATGATTCCACTTCGCGACAATATCCGTCCGAACATCCTGCCTTTTTTCACGGTCGCTTTGATTGCCGCCAACATTGGCGTATTTATCAACGAGTTGCGCTGGACACCGGCCGATTTCAAATTCTGGGTCGATTTGCTGGGCATGACTCCGCTCCGACTGACGACCGCAGTACACGAGGGGTCGTTAAATCCTATTTCCTATCTGCCGCTGGTCACCAACCTGTTTCTCCATGGCGGTTGGATGCATATCATCGGCAATCTCTGGTTTTTGTGGCTGTTCGGCTCCAGCGTGGAATATTGTCTGGGCCACGGTCATTTTCTGCTGTTCTATTTTCTCTGCGGCATTATCGCCAATTTGACGCAATTGGTTGTCGACCCTATTTCCGCAGTTCCGGTCATCGGCGCCAGCGGGGCGGTTTCCGGAATTCTCGGCGCGTACGCGATTTGTTTTCCTTTTGCCAAAATCAAGACCCTCGTTCCCCTGTTCTTCATCTTCACCATTATTGAAATTCCCGCCTTGGCTTTCCTGGCCATCTGGTTCTTTTATCAGTTGCAAAGCGGAGCTGCCGCCTTGTCGATGGGCGGATCGGGAATTGCCTGGTGGGCCCATGTCGGCGGATTTGTCGCCGGCGCCCTGCTCAACCGGCTCTGGTTGAAGGAACGCTGAGATAGCCAACAGGTTTGTACCCCATCATGTTCATCACGTTAAAGGCGGCGTCCGGGTAATCCGGACGCCGCCTTTCATACTGACAGTTTCACAAAGTCAATTAAAATATTTTATATTCTACATGTTTAATATTATTATGCTGATATTTAGTTGAATTTGAATGCTGGTTTATCAGGGAAACACTGTCTTGGCCGCCAGTTCCGCGAGATGCGACAAGGGGCCGGGATAAATCCCCATGGCCAACGTCGCCGTCATAGCAAACAGCACCGTAAACTTCAAAGTACCGGCAACCGTAAACGGACGTTCATCGGTCGGCTCGGCAAGGTACATCGATTTTACGACATTGAGATAGTAATACACGGAAACCATCGACAGCACGAAGCCGAGCACAGCAATCCCCAGATAACCGGCATCAATCACTGCCGAGAACAGGAAAAACTTGCCCATAAATCCCGCCAACGGCGGAATTCCGGCCATGGACAACAGGGATATTGTCATGGCCACTGCCAGAAGCGGCGCCTGACGGGCCAATCCCGCCAAATCGCTTATTTTTTCACCATTCCGGTGCCGGCTCACTGCGGTGACCACGCCGAATGCACCGACATTGGCAAAAACGTAGATCATGAGATAAAACATCATTCCCTTGATTCCCGCGACGGTTCCTGCTACCAGCCCGGTCAGGATGTAACCGGCCTGGGCAACGGACGAATAGGCCAGCATCCGTTTGATGTTTGTCTGGGGAATGGCGACGATGTTGCCGACCAACATGGCCGCGCCAGACAGCAGCAGCGCCAGCATCGCCCACGGATAGCCGGTGCTTGGAAATACATTCGTAAAAACGCGGATCATGGCCGCAAAACCGGCAGCCTTCGATCCCATGGCCAGCATGGCGGTGATCGGCGCCGGCGCGCCTTCGTAAACATCCGGGGCCCACATGTGAAATGGTGGAGCGGCAATCTTAAAGGCAAAGCCGGATAGCAGCAACACTCCGCCTACCAACAATGCCGGTGAAGCCGACAGTCCCGCTGCAATGGCGGTATAGCTCATCTGGCCGGACAAGCCAAAAATCAGGCTCATGCCGTACAACATGACCGCCGAGGCCGCGGAAGCCAGAATCAGGTATTTAATCGCCGCCTCGGTGGAGCGGGCGTCGGTCAGGGCATAGCCGACCAGAATAAAGAAACTGAACGTCATCAGTTCGATGCCGACATACAAAGTGATCAAGTCATTGGCGGAAGCGAGTACCATCATGCCGATTACGGCGAACAGCAACAGGACATAGAATTCCGCCCGGGAATGCGGCAGCTGGTCCACCGTATCCAAGGAAAACAGGATGACCAGAATCGCGCCGATCAGAAAGGCCTGTTTGAAAAACACGGCAAAGTCGTCCAGACTGAACAAGCCATTCCAGAAAGTCGCATTCACCCCATACCGCGTAAACGAGAAGAAGAAGATCCCGGTCAGTCCGCACAGGGCCAGATAACCGATATTGCGGCGGGGCTGGTCATCTTCCAGGCTGAGATCCATCGCCAACAGGACGAGCGCCAGGACCGCCACACTGATTTCCAGAGCCAAAACGCTGATATTCATGATTATAGCCCTCCCCAGAGCGTCGCCGCCGTTTTGATTTTGGCGAGGAGCGGCGTCATCGGTTCAATGCCGCTATTGATGACATCCATCAACAGCGACGGGAAAAATCCGAAGAAGATCAGAAATGCGCTTAGCAGCACCAACGGCACCATTTCCGGCAGCTTCAGGTCCGGCAATGAATCCCACTTGGCGAGCCGCGGCCCGAATAACGCATCCGCCAGCGCCCGCAAAACATACAATGCGGTCAGAATGATGCCCGAGATCGCCACTACCGCCACCACCGGATAAGTTTCGAAGGTCCCGGTGAAGATGGTAAACTCGGCGATAAAGCTCAACAATCCCGGCAGGCCGAGCGAGGCCATGCCGGCGATCATGAAGCCGACCGCCGCTTTCGGCATCTGGTGGGCCAGGCCGCCCAGATCCTTGATGTCCCGGGTGTGAGCGGTATTATAGACATGGCCGATCATGGAGAAGAAAAGCGCCGTCATAATGCCGTGCGCGAACATATTGGCCACGGCGCCGTTCAAGCCAATCACATCGGCGGTAGCAATGCCGATCACGATATACCCCATATGGGAAACCGAGGAGAAGCCGACCATATACTTCAGGTCGGACTGCGTCAGACAAATAAAAGCGGCATAAATGACGCTGACTGTGGCGAATGCCGCCATCATCGGCGCCCAGAACTTAAAGCCGACCGGCACCATCAAGAGGCCCACCCGGAGCAGACCATAAGCGCCGAGTTTTTTCAGCAGACCCGCATGGACCATAGAGACAGCGGTTGGCGCACCGGCGTGTCCATCCGGCGACCAGTAATGGAACGGCCACATGGAGGCCAACGTGGCGAAGCCCAGCATCATCAGGAAGAAGGATACAATCTGATGTTCCGCGGCAATGGCGCCGTTCATTCCCTGGGCGGCCAACGCCGCCATGTCGAAGGTTCGCTGCCCCGCCGGGTTGGCGAGAACATATAAGGAGAATACTCCAGCGAGCATGAAACCGGAACCAATCAACAGATAGACCACCAGTTTCATCCCCGCGTATTCCTTGGTCACCCGTTTGGTCGAACCCCAGACGACGATCAGGATGTACATGGGAATGACGACCACTTCGTAGAACAAGAGGAACAGCAGCAGGTCCCGGGCCACGAAGGCGCCGGCGACGCCGGCCACCAGCAGCAGGAACAGAATGAAATATTCCTTGATCCGCTTATCGATCCGCCAAGAAGAATATATGCCCGAAAGACCGACAACGGACATTAGCAGTGTCAGTGGCGCGGAAATTCCGTCCACGCCCAAATGATAACTAGCGCCGGCATCCGGCAGCCAAGCGGCGATTTCCGCAAACTGGACGCCGCCAGCGCGCCAGTCGTAATTCACGAACATGATGGCGGACAGGGCAAAACAAATCCACATGGCGCCGCCGGCCACTATTTTTATCATCCGACCGGCCGTCTGCGGCAGGCAAAGGATCACGGCCACACCCACGATGGGGGCAAACAGAATCAGGGAAAGAATCGGCAGACTCATCAGATCCGGCCTCCTTTCACGAACGACCCGGTCAGAGTCGCCAGAATAACCACCAGAAGAACGGTTGCCGACAGCATCACCGCTGCATATTGCTGCATCTGGCCCGTCTGGGTACGCCGGAGTTCGTCGCCGGCCGCGCCGGTCCCGCGCCAGGCGTTGTCCACAATCGCTCCCAGTGCATGAATGTCGAGCCAGAACGACAATTTGGCCAAGCCGCCAACGAAGTTCCGGTTCATCGACTGATAAATTTCGTCCACATAGAATTTGTTGAAGCTCAGGCTATACAAAGCCCCCATCTTCATCGTCAAGTCATTGGATCGGGTATGGCCGCCGCCGTAGATCGCCCAGGCCAGACCAAAGCCCAAGAGGGAAATCAGGGTGGAGACTCCGGCGACCGCCCAGTCGATTCCGGCATGATGCGCCGGTCCAAAGCGGACCCACTCGCCGAAACCCAGGGCAAAAGGAATCACCCCGCCAACCACGCTGAGCCCGGCCAATACGCCCATCGGCGCCAGCATCGACAACCCGGACTCATGCGGATGGTTGTAGGGATTCGGTTTGCCCAGAAATGCCACGATGAACAGCCGAGCCATGTAGAAAGCCGTCATGAACGCGGCCAACGAGGCCAGCAGATAGATGGGCGTGGAAACGTGCGCCGCCGCCACCAGAATTTCATCTTTCGAAAAGAAGCCGGCAAACGGTGGAATTCCGGCGATCGCCAGCACAGCCGTTCCCATCATCACACAGGTGGCCGGCATGCTGTGACGCAATCCGCCCATCTCAAAAATATCGGCCTTGTCATGCAGCGCATGCAACACCGAGCCGGCGCCAAGGAACAGCAGCGCCTTGAAAAACGCGTGGGTCATCAGATGGAACATGGATGAGGTCAGGCTGCCCACGCCGAGCGCCAGCATCATGAACCCGAGCTGACTGATGGTCGAAAACGCCAGAATCCGTTTGATCTCGCGCTGGGTCAGGGCGATGAAGGCCGCAAACAGGGCGGTGAAAACACCCACCCAGGCGATCACCGACAGCGCGCCGGGCAGAGCGTGGAAGATCGCAAATGACCGGGCGATTAGATATACGCCGGCAACCACCATCGTCGCCGCGTGAATCAGCGCCGACACGGGGGTCGGCCCTTCCATGGCATCCGGCAGCCACACATGCAGGGGAAACTGGCCGGACTTGGCCACCGGTCCGATAAAGAGAAGAATCGCGATGAAGGTCATGGTTTCAACGCCGGTTTCGGCGACATAGGCGGGGACCTTCACGCCGAGTTCGGCAAAGTCCAGCGTCCGGAAAGTAATCTGCAACAGCAGAATCCCCAGCAACAGACCAAAGTCACCGATCCGGGTCGTCATAAAAGCCTTCTTGCCGGCCTCCCGCGCCGAAATCTTGAAGAAATAAAAACCGATCAACAAATAGGAACACAAACCGACCAATTCCCAGAAAATGAACATTTGCAGGAAGTTGGTCGCGATGACCAGGCCCAGCATCGAAGCCGCAAACAGCGAAATAAAGGCGAAGAATCGGCAGTAGCCGGGATCGCCGGCCATATATCCGGTGGAATAGATCAGAACCAACAGGGTGATCAGCGTCACCACGAACAACAGGGTCGCCGCAATCGGATCAATCAGGACGCCCATGTCGACTTTCAGGCCCGGCATGGACAACCAGACCGTTTTCATCACAAATGGCGCTTCCACAGTGATTCCGCGGCTCAATACGGCATATCCCGCGCCGACGGACAGCGCAAAAGAGGACGCCATGGCCAGGATGGCAAGTCGGGAAGCCAGCCAGGGCGAGCGCAGCAGCAAAAATGAAATCACAACAAACGCCAATGCCGGCAATAATGGAATGAGCCAGGCATGCGTCAGGGAAAAATCAACCCACATGTTTGTCACCCCCTCTTCCTACCATTTCAGCCAGTCGATTTCATCCACCGAAACCGTGTTCCGGCCCCGATGGATGGCGTATGCCAGCGCCAAGCCCACCGCCACCTCGGCGGCGGCCACGGCGATGATGAACAGGGAGAAAACCTGTCCGGACGTAGCGTCAACGGCTGTATACCGGGAAAAAGCAACCAGATTGATGTTGACCGAATTCAACATCAGCTCAATGGACATCAACAAAGCAATCAAATTCCGCTTGGTCAGCAAGCCGAACAACCCCAGACCGAACAAGGCCGCACTAACCAATAGATAATGGGTAAGTCCTATCATGATTGCGCCTTACCTCCCTTAAACAACACCACTGCCCCAATCAAAGCCGCCAGCAACAGCAGAGCGACCGCTTCGAAAGGCGGGGCGAAATCCGTCAGGAACCGCCGACCGATATCGGCGACCGTCACGACTGCGCCGCCGGTTTTCCATACAGTACCCATTACCGCCCAAACAAGCACGCCGACAATGGCCAGCGACGCCAAGCCGCCTACCGCAATCATCGCGTTGGGCGGGTTGGACTGGCCCATATCTGAACGTTGCGTCAGCATCACGCCGATCACAACCAGAATGGCTACGGCGCCACTGTATACCAGCGCCTGCACCGCCGCGAGAAATTCCGCCTCCAGAGTCATGTACAGACCGGCTACGCCGAGAAACGTCACCGACAGCAAAAACGCACTGTGCACCAGATTCCGCTTGAACACCACGCCGGCTGCGGCCGCCAGGGTGACTCCCGCCAGAAAGAAGAAGGCCAGCGTGTGCAGTAAACCTCCGTTCATGCCCGGTCACCTCCCTGTCCGGCCATGCAGTCGACAATGAGATCTTCATGATGCAGGGAACTGATTTCATAATTCCCTGTCCAATGAATCGCCTGCACCGGACAAGCCTCGATGCAGAAGTTGCAATATAAACAGACCGGAATATGATGATGATATTTCGCCATCACCTTTTTGCCGCTTTCATTTTTCTCAGTCGCCAGTTCGATGGCCCGGTTGGGGCAAGCCATGGCGCACAGGCCGCAAGCGATGCATTTTTCGAGATTCAGATCAATGGTCCCGCCGCGAAACGTAGGTCCCAGCGGCAGCCGTTCCTCCGGATACTGCACCGTGTTCGGTTTGGAGAAGCAGCGCCGCAGCGTTACCCTCATTCCTTTTAGCAATCCAATGCCAAACATCATTTCACCCCTCTTCAGCTCAACGGGAAAAACAGCCACAGACCGACGCCGGTGACGATAATATTGGCTACCGACAGTGGCAGCAGGACTTTCCAGCCGAAAGCCATCAACTGATCCACCCGGATCCGGGGGAAGGTCCACCGGAACCACATGAATAAAAAGATCATGGCCGATACCTTGATGAAAAACCAGATCCAGCCCGGCAGCCACGGTCCGTGCCAACCGCCGAGGAACAGAGTCGCAGCAACGCAGGAAACCGCCACCAGCGCCGCATACTCGGCCAGAAAGAAATAGGCGAACCGCATGCCGCTATACTCGACAAACGGCCCGGCCACCAGTTCCGACTCCGCTTCCACGAGGTCGAACGGCGCCCGGTTGCACTCGGCGGTCGCCGCGATCACAAAAATGATAAAAGCCACCGGCTGGGTCACGATGAACCAGACGCTTTCCTGCGCCTTCACGATGTCGCTCATTTTCATTGATCCAGTGATCATGACCACGCCCAGGATCGAAAAGACAAGGGGAATTTCATAGGAAATCATCTGGGCGACGGTCCGCATGCCGCCGATCAGGGAAAACTTGTTGTTGGAAGACCAGCCCGCCATTAATAGCGGCAGGGTTGTCTGGGCGCTGACCGCCACGAAGAAGAAAATCCCGATATTGAGATCCGCAAAAATAACGCCAACATCAAACGGAATCACCGCATACGTGACGATAACCACCATAAACATCAGCACTGGCGCCAAGGCCCACATCTTGCCGGAAACCTCGGCCGGCCGAATGTCCTCCTTGGTCAGCAGTTTCAGGGCGTCGGCCAGCGACTGAAAGATACCGAACGGGCCCAGACGGTTTGGTCCGATACGCATCTGCATCCAGGCGCAGACTTTTCGTTCCAGATATACAAGGATCAGCGCCGCCAACATGACCACGGCAAAAATGCCGACGATGCCCAGAAGGGTTTGCGCCAGGCTGGCCAGCCACGGCATTCCTGTAAATTCCAGCACCAGTTGTTGCAGCAACTGTCCCAGGTCAAACCAGATACTCGTTGATTGTTGCATCCCTGTCCCCCCCTTCCTATGCGTCCGCCTCGCCCATGCAGGGATCGAGCACTGCCAGTACGGCCGGCATGTCGGCGATCTTTACCCCGCGGCACAATTCCTCTATACTGCCGAGATTGTAAAATGTCGGCCGTCGGATGTGCAGGCGATAAGGTTTGGTGGAACCATCGCTGACGATATAGAAGCCCAGTTCGCCGCGCGGCGACTCATTCGCATGGTAGACTTCCCCGGCCGGCGGCTTGATCACTTTGGGGATCTTCGCCATGATCGGTCCTTCCGGCAGTCCTTCCAGCGCCTGGGTGATGATTTTAGCGCTCTCCCTGATTTCCAGCACGCGCATCATATATCGTTCCCAATTATCGCCGACCGTTCCGGTCGGCACGTCGAACTGGAACCGGTCATAAATCCCGTAGGGACGGGTCCGACGCAGGTCGGCCTTCACACCGGCGGCCCGTAATACCGGTCCGGTCACCCCGAGGGACAGCAGCCGTTCGGCCGGCACAACCGAAACTCCTTTCAAGCGGGCCTGAAAGATTTCGTTGCCGTTGATCAATTCGTCATACTCTTGCAGCATTCCCGGCAATTCCGCCAGATATTGCCGCAACAGTCCCAGAAACTCCGATGACAAATCATTCATCACACCGCCAATCCGAACGTAGGAATAAGTCAGTCGAGACCCGGCGGCAAGGTTGAACATGTCCAGTATGTATTCCCGGTCGCGGAAGGTATATAGCATACCGGTCATGCCGCCAAGATCGAGCGTCGTGGAACCGATGAACAGCAGATGACTGGCGATCCGGTTCAACTCCGCCATGATCACCCGAATATACTCGGCCCGTTCCGGCACTTCCACTTGCAGCAGCTTTTCCACCGTCTGGCAGTAAGCCAGGTTGTTGCACATGGACGACACATAGTCCAACCGGTCGGTATAGGGAATGAATTGGGGGTAGGTCCGGCTTTCCGCCAGTTTTTCAATGCCGCGGTGCAAATAACCGAGTACCGGCGTGGCCTTGACGACCGTTTCCCCATCCAGTTCGAGGATGACCCGCAGTACGCCGTGCGTGCTCGGGTGTTGCGGCCCCATATTTAGACAGTATAATTCCGTTCCTTCCGGAGTGGTCCCCTGGTGTTCCCAACGAGTGTTTCCCACTGCCCTCACCTCCCGTCCGACTGGCCCGGCCGGCCGGTCAATTGGAAACTTTTACGCAACGGAAAGAAGCCGAACCCTTCTTCCGGCGCCAACAACGGGCGCGGGTCAGGATGCCCAGTGAATTCGATCCCA
>CAZRQI010000059.1:0-9348 GCA_964602025.1 uncultured Veillonellaceae bacterium | reverse complement strand
AGTTGGCGTGGACATGCCGTTCGGCGCACTCCCCCATATGGATGCACAAATCAAGCGCCTGCGCTACTCCCTGACTGCCAATGAAGTGGACCGGTACATGTTTCTGGGTGAAAAACTCTCCGTCGCCTTTGAAAAGGTGATGCTCGGTATCCGCCCCGGTGACCGCGAGTGTGAAATCGCCGGACGTTTCGCCGCAGACTTGTGGCGAGATGAGATCGATCCCACCGCCGTCCTGATCGCGGCGGATGAGCGGGTCTATTCCTTCCGCCATCCCATTCCGACGCAGAAGCCGGTGAAGCGTTATTTGCTCGCTTGCATCAACGCCCGCTACAAAGGCCTGATCACATCGATTACCCGCCTTGTTCATTTCGGGCAACCGGCGCCGGAGCTGACCCGTCAGTTTCTTCACAATCTTGAGATTGAAAACCGGATGATCGCGGCCACCCGAGTCGGCTCTCCCATGTCCGACGTGTTCCAAACAGCGTTGAGCGCCTACCGCCAGTTCGGTCATCCCGACGAATGGCGGCTGTTGCATCAGGGCGGCGCCATGGGCTATTATTCCCGCGACATCAAGGTCACGTCGGCAACTGCCGATATCGTCCAAGAAAACCAGGCCTTCTGTTGGAACCCGTCCATCACCGGCACCAAAACGGAAGATGGGTTCATCGCCACTTCCCAAGGACCGGTCATGATCACGCATCCAGTCTATTATCCGAAAGTGGAACAGGAAATTGACGGAATCGTCTTTAACCGGCCGGGAATCTTGATCGCCGAATAACGTTCAAAAAGAGGCTGCGCCGAAACAAAAGATTCGGCGCAGCCCCTTGAACAATACGGGAAAATTACCCCTGAAACTGGTTTTTTAACCACAAGCCCCGTTTCTTTTCGCCATTGCCGGACACAAAGGTACCGTATCCCTCCAGATAGCCATCGACAAACTCGCCGACATAGCGGCGGCCATCCGGCCAGGTATAGATTCCCCGACCGGTTCGCTGATCTTCAACAAAATCCCCTTCGTAGCGTTCGCCGTTCGCCCACGCGAACACGCCCCGACCATGTTGTTTGTTGTCAACCCAGTCACCTTCATACTGGTTGCCGTTACCCCAGATATAGATTCCCCGGCCGGTCCGGCGGTCATTGATGAACCCGCCTTCGTAACGATCGCCATCGGCCCAGGTATAAATGCCCCGGCCAGTTTGCCGGTCATTCACAAAATCGCCTTCATAACGATTGCCGTTCACCAGTTTCAGCACACCGCGTCCGTTCCGCTTGCCGCCAATATAGGATCCCTCGTAGCGATCCCCATTGGACCAGACAAACACTCCCCGGCCTTCCCACCGGCCATCGACGAAATTGCCCTCATAGCGGCTGCCATTCCCCCAGATATATTTTCCCTTGCCAGCAGGCACGCCTCCCGACAAATTCCCCTCATATCTGTCGATTGCCACGCCCGCCTGAATCCATTGTAATACTCCCTGCCCCGCGGCATATCCGCCGGAATCCGCGCCACCGGACCAAGTCGCGGCGTCAAAGGGCTGCGGATGGTTGTTCAGAACCCTGAAGCCCTTGTCCGTCAGCACCCAGGTTCCGCCAGCAGCCGCCAGTCCAGGCAAAAAAAGCAGAATCGCCAAAAGTGCGCCGCCAACCAGCCGGACCGTCCAGTGATGTCCCCGGTGCAGAAATTTCACATCCATGACGGTTACAGGAAATCAGCCCGGGGCGGAGTAAACGCGTCAATCAGAACCGAATCCTCTTCCAGGGCAACGACTCCATGCAAGACGTTGCGCGCCGCATAATAAGTGTCGCCGACATGGGCGGTACGGCTTTCCCCGTCCACCGTGATCGTAAAACTGCCTTTGGCCACATAGCCGACCTGATCGTGTTCTTCATGCCGGTGCGGCGTCCCGATCCCCCCCTGCTGAAAACGAAATTCCACCAGCATCAACGCCGGCCCGTGAATCAGCACCCGCCGGGCTGTTTTGTCACTGGTTGGAATTACAGAAGTTTTGGCATATTCACTAATCAAGAGAAGCCCTCCCCCTATGATTTTTTCTCCACAAACCGCAGGACCGTGTCCGGCATTTCATCGACATTGCATAAATCCTGATGCCGAATCGGTTTTTCCGCCAAATCCGCCAACCCGGCGGGAATCGGCCAGTTCGTCCGCACCGACAGTCGCTGCAACAGCTGCAAAGAGTCTGAAGCGACGGCGTCATCGCCAATGGCCCGCAATACCGTGTCGGCAAATTTGAACGGGCTGGCGGTGCTCAGAACAATGGTAGGAACTCCGTCCTTCATTTGTGATTCATAGGCGGCAGCCACTTTCCAGGCCACTGCCGTGTGCGGATCGAGCAGATAGTTCTGTTCTTGCCACAATTGCCGGATCATCCGTTCCGCGTCCTTTTCATCAGCCCAGTCCGCCCAGAATACGCTCTGAATTTCCGCCAAAGTGGCCGCATCGACTTCATACCGTCCGCGGGAATTCAAATCATTCATCCAGCCCCGCACCCGGTCGGCATCCCCGGCTGTCGCATGATAAAGCAGGCGTTCCAGATTGCTCGAAATCAAAATATCCATGGAGGGCGAGGTCGTTTGGAAAAACGGCCGGTTACGATCATAAACGCCGGTACGCAAAAACTCGGTCAGCACGTTATTGTCGTTGGATGCGCAAATCAAGCGGCCAATCGGGAGTCCCATCAGTCTGGCATAGTATCCGGCAAGGATATTGCCAAAGTTTCCGGTGGGAACGCAAAAGTTCGCCTTCTCGCCTAGCCGGATTGTCCCCTGATCGCACAACGCCTGATAAGCGCTGAAATAATAAGCGATCTGCGGCGCCAGCCTCCCCCAGTTGATGGAATTGGCGGAGGATAATTTTATCTGTTTTTGCGCCAAAAACTGCCGTAGTATCCCGTCGGCAAATATTTTTTTCACCCCGGTCTGCGCATCGTCAAAATTTCCGGCGACCGCAACGACGCCAACATTCTTCCCTGCCTGCGTGACCATCTGGCGGCGCTGCACTTCACTGACGCCTTCTGAAGGATAAAACACCAGAATGTTCGTCCGCGCCACATCCTTGAAACCTTCCAGAGCCGCTTTTCCGGTATCGCCGGAAGTCGCGACCAGAATCAGCATATCCGATGTTTCGCCTGTCTTGCCCAGGGCCAGCGTGAGAAGACGCGGCATGATTTGCAGCGCCATATCCTTAAACGCGCTGGTCGGTCCATGCCAAAGCTCCAGCACGAAGCGCGATCCTACCGGAACGAGCGGCGCTACCGCCGGATTGTCAAAGCCGGCATAAGCCGCGGCGGCGCATTGCGCCAACTCTGCCCCGGAATAATCCGGCAACAGTTTTCCCAGAACGGCGGCGGCAATCTCCATGTACGGGCGTCGCGCCGATAAGAATTCCAGATCAACGCACGGCAACGACACTGGCGCAAATAATCCGCCATCCCCGGCGATTCCTGTACGGATCGCTTCCGCGCCGGTACAGGTTTGCCGATCGCCCCGTGTACTGGTGTATTTCACGATATCATTTCCCCCTTCAGCCGCCGACTATTGCGGAAGCCTGCACAACCCCGCCGTTATAGCGGGTTAATATTTCGCCGGTAAACTCCAGTATCCGGGCCAATTCCTCCGTCCCGGTCCCGCTGCCGACATACACCACCGACAGCAAGTTTCGGGTTGTCAACGACACGGCGGTCCGCCGCGAATCAGAAGTAGGATTGCCGAACACTCCCAGCTGATCGGTCAAAAACGGTTTTCCGTCCGTCGAAACCTGATTGCCGCCCATGTTCACATACGAACCGTCGTGAGCCCGCCGGTACACGACGGCTCCTTCGATCTTGTCCCAATCATACAGGCCAAAGGGAACCAGAAACTTTAATGAACAATAGTTGCTGGCATCCACCGCACTGTTCACATAATACAGGCTTTTGTGCTGCAAAACCCGCCGGACGAGGGCTTCGGACGCCGGGCGATACCGGGAAGGGTCAAAATCCAATTTTTTATACATGGTCCGCACCGCCATAATCGGCGGTAATTTCGTCAGTTCTTCCATATTGTAGACTTTGGCCACTTCACTCTGCAATTTCATAAATTCCTGGCTCAACGCCGGCGAAGAACCGACAATCTTGACATCACGAATCAACAGGCAGCCCAGCCGGCAGTCCGGGCAACTGGTCAAAATTCCGGCGTCAATGCTGAGTTGAAATTCAGCGGACTTTTCACTGTTTTGCATTCGTTTTTCCTCGTTTCCGAATCGAATCAGACATTGATCAGTTCATACTCCAATGAACCCATGCCGACTTTCGCCGCATGCCCGATCTGGATCATGGCGTCATTGCGGGCATGCGCCATTTCCGCCAGGGTTTTTCCATGCCGTTGCGCCGTCAAATCCAGCGTTGCCTTATCAATCGCCACCGGATCAAACGACGCCAGGATGCCGATATCAGGAATGCACTTTTCCTGCTTCACGCTGAAACAGTCGCAATCATTGGTCATATCGACAAGCACGTTGATAAACAGGCTCTTGCCTGCCTTTTCCTTCACAATGCCGTAGGCATGTTCCGCCATGCTCTTTTGGGTAAAGCCTGACTCCGCGTTCCAGTCGTATTTCACCGCATCAAAGCGGCAAACCGCCAAACACTCGCCGCAACCGATACATTTCCCGGATTGGATGAACGCCTTGCCCTCTTTTTCAATGATCGCCTCCTGCGGGCACCATTGGATACATTTCTGACAGAAGCGGCATTTGTCACGGATGACTTCCGGCAACATCGCCGAGTGCTCCCGCATTTTTCCCATCCGGCTGGCCAACCCCATCCCGATGTTTTTTATGCAGGCGCCCAATCCGGTAACCACATGTCCCGTGGCATGGGAAACCACGATCAGGGCATCCGCGCTGGCTACTTCCCGGGCCACCTTCACACTTTTATGCAGTTCCCCGTCGATTTGAATCTCGAATTCCGCATTTCCGGTCAGTCCATCCGCCATGATAAACGGGGCGCCGGTCTGTTCAATGCCAAATCCGTGTCGGTGTGCATGTAAAAGATGTTTTACGGCATTCTCCCTCTCCCCTTTATATAAGGTGGAGGTTTCCGTCAAAAACGGCTGTCCGCCGGCCGCTTTTGCCAAATCGACAACTTTGCGGATCAGTTCCGGCTTCACATGCGTAGTATTATTTTTTTCGCCAACATGAAATTTAATCGCTACAAAATCACGTTTTTCCACAACCCGGTTCAAATCCCCCGTAGCATACAAACGCTGCAGGGCCTCAACCTGCTCTTCCACAGAAGCATTATCCGACACTTTGGCGAAAAACACTTTGGCTGTCATTGCCATTCCTCCCGATTCATATTATTTGACCAAAAAGTGGAGCGCGGAATGCCGCGCTCCCGAATTCTTGCCTAATTCCGGGGATTGAATCAAAACTCCAACGACATCAATTTCACTTTAACATACGGCACTTTTTGCAATTCCAGCTGCATTTGCTCAATTTCCGCCTTGTTGCCGCAGATTTGGAGCAAAATAAGCCCGCTGGGGGAACAGGTCTCAATCCCCGCATCATGCAGGCCCAAGCGAACCCGGATGTTACAACCGAAACGGGTCAATATTTCCTGGACTTTGGTCGCTGTTTCCACCCGATGCTCCTGAAGAATCGCCATGATATACCCGCATTGTTCAGTCATCTTGACGCCCTCCTTCATAACATTAATGGCCTTCCTGAAATCTTCTCCGCAACTGGCGAAACTCCTGCCTGTCAACCCAAGTTTACCCAACCGCGATATACCAATCCGCGCATGACATCCATCGTGATCTGCTCATCCTCCAACAATAGCTCGGTTGCATCGGTCGCTCCCACGATGATCGGTTTCCCCAGGGTCATGCAGGCGATCGCCGCGTGGGAAGACAAGCCGCCTTCCTCTACAATCAATCCGGCCGCTTCCTCGATCAACCCCAAATGTTCGGTGTCCGTGGCGGCAATGGTCACAATTTTGTTTTTGGCCCGTTTATTGATATCAAACAGAGATTTTACAATGGCGACCCGGCCGCTGACAATCCCGTTGCCGATTCCCTGCCCTTTCAGAATAATGTCGCCAACCGTAATCAGTTTGACCGAGTTATAGGCGTTGGGAATATCCATGTTTCCCAGAACGCCAACCACGGAGTCGCCATCCTTCAGATGATTGCCCTTTATCGCGGTATCGATGGCCAGTTGCATCATGTCTTCCTGACGCAAGGTCCGCCGGCTGAGCAGGGGCTGAATCCCCCAGGCCAACCGCAACTGTCGGACAACATGCGGGTTTGGCGATACCGCCAACACTGGCAGCGACTGGCGGAATTTCGCCAGCATCCGGGGAGTGAAGCCCGTTTCCGTCGGAATCACAAACGCCAACGACTTCATCGCCAGCGAAGCATGAACGGCCGTCGCACAGAGAGCATCCGCAACCGGACTGGCGACTACATGCCCGACCTTTTTTTCGCTCCGGCCGGCAAGAATCTTCTCTTCCTGGATCCGGGCCGCGCCTTTCACTGCATTCAGTACATCCAGCGGAAATTTTTGCGCCGCTCCGGCCGTCGTCACCATAACGCCGTCGAATCCTTTTTGCACGGCCTTCTGAACAAGATCCTGGCCTTCCACGCCGGAAGCCGCCATGGTTTCCTGCACCGACCCGGCGACAAACAAAAACTTCCCGGATTGGGTCGCTTTCGCTACCAGGCCGCTAACGATCGACAACCTGTCGCCATCGCCAAACAAGCCGGCGCCCACTACCAGGCCGTCCGCAATCTGAAGCGCATCTGGCATGTTTTCCGGTGCGTCGGTCACCCGCGCCAGCAACATGACATTCGCTTCGACGGTGTCCAATGTCCGCCGGACCTCAATCAAAGCGGCCAAATCCGATGCGGTATCGACAATCACGCAGTCCATGCCGGCCTTGATTGCCATTTCCGCCGCCTGAATCCTTTTTTCCGAAGTCGTTTCGGCGATCTCCATCATCAAATTCGGCAACATTCCGGTATCGTTGGCAGCCTGCCGAACCGCCCGCACCTTGCGTGACCATTGGGCGCTGTCGTCACCCCGGGCCGTGAGGATCGCCCCGTCCAGACCCAACTCGAACAAGGCCTGCATCGTTCGAATATTCCAGTCATCCTCCAGAAGAAAAATCACTTTTGTTGCGCATCGTTCCATGACTTCGCCGGGAGTCACGGGGGAACTGCCCGACACATAATATCCACTGCCGCCACGAACTTCAATCAAGCCAACATATTCCAGAGCGCTAAGCGCTTCGCGGACTGATGAGCGACTGGTATTAAACTGTTCGCAGAGTTCTTTTTCGCTGGGAAGTTTTTGCCCGCGCCGGAATCGTCCGCCTTCGATACTCTGGCGGATGTAATCGATAATCACCCGGTATGTTTTTATGCCGCTTTTTTCACCCGGTTCTTTCAAGGGAAAAGCCTCCTTCCTGTCTGACAGGCACGTAACTTTTTTGATTCGTAGTATGATTCGTTGCCTTATTCACGATTTCCTTTTCCCGCGCCAAGATCGCGGCAAAAAGTTCAACAAAACTCTTTTCTATTTTTGTTAACAAGGTTATAATAAAACCATCATCGCAGTTGTCTGATATCTTGTTAAATTCAATTAAAATATTTGCAACTTGTCAGTTCAATATGCCGAAAGGGGTTGAAGCAATGACCGTCGATTTGGAAGCGCGTTTATTGCGCAGACACTCGGGTCCGGTACATGTCAACATGGCGATCCCCCGCTTGGTCGAAACCGCCATCCTGCGAGGGGAAGGCGTATTGTCCGCCTCGGGAGCCTTACGGGTTGCCACCGGGAAATACACCGGCCGTTCCCCCAATGATAAATTCATCGTTGACACAATCGATGTACACAGCGATATCTGGTGGGAAAACAACCTTCGGATTTCCGAAGCCGCATTCGATCGCTTGCTCGCGACCACCACAGAATATCTGGAGGATAAGGCGCTTTTCGTTTTTGAGGGATTCGCCGGCGCCGACAGCGCCCACGCGTTACCGGTCCGGGTCATCACCGAATACGCCTGGCATAACCTCTTTGTCCAACAGTTGTTTTTACGCAGCGCCGACACAAAATGGACTTTTCCGGAAACGCCGGGTTTCACCGTGGTTTGCGCTCCCGGCGTCAAAGCGGTTCCGGAACGGGACGGAACCAATTCGGAAGCATTTATCCTCGTCAATTTCCCCCGAAAAATCATTTTGATCGGCGGCACGCAATATGCCGGTGAAATGAAAAAATCCATCTTTTCCGTCTTGAACTACCTCTTGCCAAAGCAAGGGATTCTGTCGATGCATTGTTCCGCCAACCAGGGATCCAAAGATGACGTCGCCCTGTTCTTCGGCCTGTCCGGCACAGGCAAAACCTCTCTGTCCGCCGATCCCGACCGTTTTTTGATCGGCGACGACGAACACGGCTGGTCCGAAAATGGCGTTTTCAATTTTGAAGGTGGCTGCTACGCCAAGTGTATCAATTTAAGCCGCGAAAACGAACCGCAAATCTGGGACGCCATCCGGTTTGGCGCCGTTTTGGAAAACGTCGTCATCGAACCCGATGACCGGATGATCGATTTCGCCAGCGACACCATCACCGAAAATACCCGGGCGGCCTATCCCATCCAGCATATTCCGAATTCCATCTACCCCGGCGCCGGCAAACACCCTGGCACCGTCATTTTCCTGACAGCCGATGCCTTCGGCGTCCTTCCGCCGATCGCCAAGCTTTCGCCGGAGCAGGCCATGTACTATTTTCTGTCCGGGTATACTTCCAAATTGGCCGGAACCGAGCGCGGCATCACCGAACCACAGGCAACCTTCTCGGCCTGTTTTGGCTCCCCGTTCCTGCCGCTGCATCCCATGACCTACGCCAATTTATTGAAAGAAAAAATCGCCCGTCATCAAACCCGGGTATTTCTGATCAATACCGGGTGGCAAGGCGGCGCCTACGGCGTCGGCAAGCGTATCAGCATTCAGCATACCCGGCGGATGGTCGCTGCCGCCATGGACGGTTATCTCGACTATGTCGATTATGAAACGCACCCGATCTTCAATCTGAACATCCCGGTTCGCTGCCCGGGAGTCCCGGATGGACTCCTGAACCCGCAGGCATCCTGGGTCGATGCGGCGGCTTATCACCGATCCGCCATCCATCTGGCCGGAATGTTCGATAAAAATTTCCGCAAGTTCACGGGAGTGCCGAAAGAAGTGGCGGACTCCGGCCCCTTTGCAACCCCGGGGATAGTGAACGCGGTCTGATTTCCCCCTCCTCACCTCAAAAGAAGCCGACGGCCGGAAAGGTCGCCGGTTTCTTTATTT
>CAZRQI010000058.1:2785-9397 GCA_964602025.1 uncultured Veillonellaceae bacterium | reverse complement strand
AATGTGTTGTTTCTGATTACGCTGGCCGATGATCAAGCGGACATCGCCCGGCTGATCGAGGCCTTGCGGCGGTTGGCCCATGAACATGCCGGCGGGCGGAAAGCGGCTGCCGCAGTCTTGGCTCCGCTGCCGGAAGCGGCGACCACGCTGGAACTCTCCCCCCGCGCTGCCCTGTTCAGTCGGCGGGAACAGGTAAGTTTCGCCGAATCGGCCGGCCGGGTTTGCGCGGAAACCGTGACCTGCTATCCGCCGGGAATTCCCATTCTGGTTCCGGGAGAACGGATCGCGCCGGCGGCGGTGCAGTATTGCCTGACATTGCAGCAGCAGGGGTATACAATCCTCGGCCCGGAAGATCCGACTCTGAATACTTTGGAAGTGGTGGCGTAATTGGCTGGAATCTTTATCACGCTGGAGGGACCCGATGGATCGGGCAAAACCACACAGATCGCTTATTTGCGGTCGCTGTTCGAACGGGAAGGGTACACGGTGGTGCAGACCCGTGAACCGGGCGGAACACCGATCGCCGACCGGATTCGGTCGCTGATTCTTGATCCGGCTCACCGCGAGATGACGGCGCGAACGGAAGCCCTCCTGTATATGGCGGCCCGGGCCCAGCATACGGCGGAACTGATCCGGCCGGCTTTGAATCGGGATGCCGTGGTGATATCCGACCGATACACGGATTCCACTTTGGTGTATCAGGGTGTGGCCAGAGGGTTGCCGCAGGAAGCGCTGGCTTGGCTGAACCGCTTCGCCACCGAAGATCTGGTTCCGGACCTTACCTTGTTGCTGGACGGGGATTCCGGCAAATTGGCGCAACGGCTCGTCGACCGCGGCAATCGCGATCGGCTGGACAGTGAAGGATTGGAATTCCACCAGCAGGTCCGGGCGGGTTTCCTTCGCTTGGCCGAGCAGAATCCAGGCCGGTTTCGGGTGATCGATGGCGGACAACCGGTGGAGACTGTCCGCTGTTCCATTGAAAAATGCGTGATGGATTTTCTGCGGAAAAGAGGTCGTTAGCATGGCATTGCGTGTCAACCAGGGTTCCCAACGGACTCCGGCCGTTACGACCGACACGGAGTCCCGGCATAAAGCGGAGGCGACGCGACAAGGTTTTTCCATGGCCTTGAACAAGGAAGCGGACCAACAGACGCGGCAGCATCTGGAAGAACTGATGGACAAGATCCAGCAGCAGGGCAAGAAGCTGGGGCAGACGCCGACATTTGGCGAGTTGAAGGCGTATCGGGACTTGGTGAAAAATTTCATGTCGGAAGCCGTCGGCCGGATGTACGACGTGGACGCCGGCGCCGGCTGGGACCGGCGGGGCCGGCAGAAATCCTTCACATTGGTGAAAACGATCGATGCAACGCTGGAAGCGTTGACGGAAGATGTCCGGCAGGGGCAGGAACGGCAGCTGGCCATACTGGAAAAGCTGGATTCGATCCGGGGAATGCTGGTGGACCTGTACTCGTGAGTGCGCCGCAACGCCCGGAAACTTGGGACGGGATTCTGGGACATGCCGCTGTCGTTGATCGTTTGCGGCGGATGACGGAACTGGACCGCCTGCCGCACGCTCTCCTGTTCGCCGGCCCGTCCGGCATCGGCAAACGCATCGTGGCCGAAGTGTTCGCCGCGCAGATCCTGCAAACGGAGCCGGCGCTGCTGCCGGCCCATCCGGACTTCTTTTCGGTGACGCCGGACGGCACGCAGATCCGGATCGGCCAGATTCGGGAAATCCAGCGTCTGAGCGGGCTGGCGCCGGTCCGGGGGCGAACCCGGGTTTGTGTGATCGAGCCGGCGGACGCGATGGAAGCTCCCGCCGCCAACAGTCTGCTGAAAATTTTGGAGGAGCCGCCTGAAGGACTCATTTTTGTTCTGATTACGGCATTTCCCCATTCCCTGCTCACCACCCTGCGTTCCCGTTCGGCCATGATCCGGTTTGTCCGGCCGGCGGCGGGAATCCTGCCGGAAGAGAACCCGGAGGCCGTGCTGGCGGACAAGGGCCAGGCGCTCGATTTTCTGCGCAAAGTGGAAACTCCCGGCATGGAATGGTTGTGGCCGGCCGTGGCCGAGTTGGAAGATGCGGAAACCAGCCGGATTCAGGCGATCATCAAACAGTGGATCTGCGTATTGCGGGATGTCGGGGTACTGTTGTCCGGTTGCGGGGAGCTGGCGGCATTCAACCCGGAACATCGGGAGGAACTGGCCTCCCTGACCGGTCAATGGACGCTGCACAAGATCGCCGCGGCCATACAGCTTGCCGAGCAGACCCGGCGGCATTTGCAACGGAACGCCAATTCCCGGTTGATGTTGGAATCATTGCTGATACGATCAGCGGATTTATATTGGGGAGGAAAATAATATGCAGACCATTGTGGGAGTCCGGTTTAAGAAAGCCGGCAAGATATACTATTTTGATCCGGGAACCCTGGAACTTCACAAGGAGGATCCGGTGATCGTCGAAACGGCGCGGGGGCTGGAATATGGACACGTCGTGATCCCGGCGCGCCAGTTGGAAGACGCGGAGGTGGCGACGCCGCTCAAACCGGTGCTGCGGAAAGCGACGGACAAAGACACGGCGAAAGTGGCGGACAATGAAGCCAAAGAAGCGGAAGCGATGCGCGTCTGCGAGCAAAAAATCGTCGCGCACAAGCTCGATATGAACTTGGTGAGCGTCGAATATACGTTTGACGTATCAAAAATCATTTTTTATTTTACCGCGGAGGGGCGGGTGGATTTCCGCGAGTTGGTGAAGGATTTGGCGGGCATTTTCCGGACCCGCATCGAATTGCGCCAGATCGGCGTGCGCGACGAAGCCAAGATGCTTGGCGGAATCGGCTGCTGCGGCCGGAGTCTTTGCTGCGCGACGTTTCTGGGCGACTTTGAGCCCGTGTCGATCCGGATGGCCAAGGAACAGAACCTGTCGTTGAATCCGGCCAAAATTTCCGGCATCTGCGGTCGCCTGATGTGCTGTCTGAAATATGAAAGCAATTTGTACGGCGGACCGGCCTGCCGCAAACAGTCCGCTCCCAAACCGGGCGCCAAAGTGATCGCGCCTAACGGGGAAGGCAACGTGGTGGCGGTGGATCCAGCCCACAAAACGGTCTCGGTAAAACGCCCCGATGGAACGGTTTCCAAACTGCCGCTGAGTGAAGTGGCGGAAGCGGAAGATGGCAACAAAGCCTGAACTCCGGCCGGGCGAAAGGCTCGATGAGCTGGGGGTCCGGAACTGGTGCATCATTCAGCGGGAAGACGAGTTCCGCTTTTCGCTGGATGCGGTATTGCTGGCGCATTTCGCCACTGTTCGCCCGCAGGCGCGGGTCGTCGACCTGGGTTGCGGCGGCGGAGCTGTGGCATTGTTTCTCCTGGCGCGCGGCGTTGCCGCCGTCTCCGGTCTGGAGCTGAATCCCCGCTTGGCCGATATGGCTGGCCGGACTGCGGCTCTGAACGGGGTGGCCGGACAACTGAACATCGTCTGCGGCGATGTCGGTGCAGTGCGTTCTTATTATTCGGCCGGGCAGGCCGATCTGGTCACGGCGAATCCGCCCTACCGGCCATTGCAATCGGGACGGATCAGTCCTGCGGCGGGGCTGGCCATGGCCCGGCACGAAAGTTGCTCCAGCCTGAAGGAGTTCGTTCAGGCGGCGGCGTTTTTGCTGCGCTACCGGGGGAGGTTCGCGATGATCCATCTGCCGGAGCGACTGACCGATCTTTGTCTGGAATTGCGAACGGCCGGTCTGGAACCGAAGCGGTTGCGAATGGTTCACCCGTTTGCCGACCGTTCCCCCCGAATGGTTCTGATCGAGGCGGTGAAAGGCGCGGCGCCGGCCGGGTTGACCGTTTTGCCGCCGCTGGTCGTGTATCGGGCCCGCAACGAATATCATCCGGAGATTCTGTCCTACTACCGGTAATCTGGACAAAAGAGGGAAAGCTTATGGCTGAAGGAGCCGGAACGCTATATTTGTGCGCCACGCCGATCGGCAATCTGGATGATCTGTCGTTCCGGGCCGTGACGATATTAAAAACAGTATCCCTGATTGCGGCGGAAGACACGCGGCATACGCGGAAGTTGACCAGCCGTTTTGATATCCATTGCCCGCTGACGAGCTACCATGAACACAACAAGGTTCGCAAGGGCCCGGAACTATTGGATAAACTGCGGGCAGGACAGGATGTGGCGCTGGTCAGCGATGCCGGGATGCCGGGGATTTCCGATCCGGGGGAAGACCTCGTTCGATTGGCGGTTCAGGCCGGAATCACGGTGACGCCGATTCCCGGTCCCTGCGCGGCGGTGACCGCTCTTCCGGCTTCGGGTCTGCCGACCGGATCATTCCTATTCGCCGGGTTTCTGCCCAAACAGGCTTCCGCCCGGCGGGACCGGCTGCTGGTTCTGCGAGGCTATCCCGAAACCTTGATTTTTTATGAATCCCCCCACCAACTGCTGCGGACGCTGGAAGAACTGCAGACCATACTGGGGGACCGGCAGGCTGTCATCGGCCGTGAACTGACAAAACTGCACGAGGAATTCCGCCGCGGCCAGTTATCGGAACTGGCCGCCGGATTTCGGCAGCAGGCGCCGCGCGGGGAATTCGTGGTCATGGTGACCGGCAGGGACGAAACCATGGCGATGCCCGAGCCGGCGGCGACACAGATCTCGGATGAGGGGATTCGTCAGGAAATCGCCCGCCGGATCGCCGCCGGCGCAAATAAAAAGGACGCCATCCGAATGACGGCGTCCCAATGGGGTTTGTCCCGCAGGCGGGTTTACCAGCTGGCGTTGGACTCGGGTTAAATGTGTTTTTTGTGCATTTCCTTGATGCAGTCGTGGCAGATGTTTTTGCCGTGGAACTGCGTGACATTGTCGGCGTTGCCGCAGAACACACAGGCGCAGGTCGGCTCGTATTTACGGAGAATGATCTTATCGGTATCCACATAGATCTCCAGGGCATCTTTTTCATTGATACTCAAAGTGCGGCGGAGTTCGATAGGAATAACAACACGCCCCAACTCATCAACCTTGCGAACGATTCCGGTCGATTTCATGATATTGGTTCCCTCCTCTCAAAAATGTAAGCGCTTAGGCTTGAGTTCAAAATAACATAACTGACCGGTAAAAGTCAACCTGTTATTTCCAGCGACAGTAATGATTCGTGAAAATTCTGTATAAATATCCATCTGAAATGGACAGAGAAGCAGGAGGTACACAGTGAACAAAACACCTTATTTTATTAGCACTCCCATTTATTATCCCAGCGATCGTCTACACATCGGCCACGCCTATTGTACGACTATCGCGGACGCCGTGGCCCGCTTCCAGCGTTTGGCCGGCAAAGACGTGTTTTTCCTGACAGGGTCGGACGAACATGGACAAAAGATTCAGCGCAAGGCGGCCGAGGTCGGCCAAAGCCCCATCCAATACGTGGATCACATTGTGGCTTCATTCCAGATGCTGTGGGAAAAACTCGGCATCAGCAATGACGATTTTATCCGGACGACGGAAAAACGCCATCACGAAGTAGTTCAGGCAATTTTTCAAAAAATATACGATCAAGGGGATATTTATAAAGCCGCCTATGAAGGCTGGTATTGCACCCCCTGTGAAACTTTCTGGCTGGAGCGCCAGTTGACGGACGGCAACTGTCCTGATTGCGGACGACCGGTGGAAATGGTGCAGGAGGAAAGTTATTTCTTCCGTATGTCCAAATATCAGGACCGCCTGCTGAAGCACATCGAGGACCACCCAGAGTTCATTCAGCCGGTTTCCCGCCGCAACGAGATGATCAACTTCATCAAGCAGGGCCTCGAAGATCTCTGCGTGTCCCGGACCACGTTCGACTGGGGAATTCCGGTTCCCTTCGACCGTAAGCATGTCGTTTACGTCTGGTTCGACGCGTTGACCAACTATATCACGGCGACCGGCTATCTGCACGACCGGGAAAAATTCGCCAAGTTCTGGCCGGCGGACGTGCATCTGGTCGGCAAGGAGATTGTCCGGTTCCACAGCATCATCTGGCCGATCATTCTGATGGCCCTGGGCGTAGAATTGCCGAAGAAAGTCTACGGTCACGGCTGGTTGGTGGTCGAGGGCGACAAGATGTCCAAATCCAAAGGCAATGTCATCGACCCGGTATTGCTGATCGAAGAGTTCGGCGCGGACGCGATCCGCTATTTCCTGCTGCGGGAAATCAATCTGGGGCAGGACGGCAACTTTTCGCGGGATGCCCTGATCAAACGCATCAATTCCGATTTGGCGAATGACCTGGGCAATCTGCTGCATCGCACGTTGAACATGATGCAGCGCTATAATGGCGGTGTGATGGGTCAGGCCGATGCGCCGACGGATGTCGATGCGCCGCTGCTGGAAATGGCGAAGGGCACTCCCCCCCGCTATCGGGCCATGATGGAAAACATGGACATCAATGGGGCGATCAAGGAAATCTGGCAGTTGATCGGCCGGGCCAATAAATATATCGACGAGACCGAGCCCTGGAAGCTGGCGAAAGACCCGGCGAACGCGACGCGCCTGAATACGGTGCTGTCCAACCTGTTGGAAGTGCTGTCGATGGTGTCCGTATTGGTGGAACCGTTCATTCCGACCACTTCCCGTCGCAT
>CAZRQI010000058.1:0-2685 GCA_964602025.1 uncultured Veillonellaceae bacterium | reverse complement strand
GCCGAAGAGGTCAGCGAAATTTCCATCGATGATTTTGCCAAATTGGACCTTCGGACCGCGATCGTGACGGCGGCGGAAAAAGTCGAGAAGACCGAGAAATTGCTGAAATTGACGGTGGACCTGGGCACGGAGCAACGGACGATCGTGTCGGGAATCGCCCAGTTTTATACGCCCGAAGATATGGTGGGCCGGACCGTGATTCTGATCGCCAACCTGAAGCCGGCGAAAATTCGGGGAATCGAGTCCCACGGCATGCTGTTGGCGGCTTCGAACGCCGACAAGTCGGCTCTTTCCCTGGTTACTGCGCCCAATCTGCCGGCCGGCTGCAAAGTGAAATAAGATGCTGGCCGATTCGCATGCGCACATTGATGACGAGCGGTTTGACGCGGATCGTGAGGAAGTGGTCGCCCGGGCGTTGGCGGCCGGCGTTTCGCTGATCGTCAACATCGGCGCCGATATGGCGTCCTCCGCCCGCTCGGTGGCGCTGGCCGAGAAATATTCGGGGATTTACGCCGCCGTCGGTATGCATCCCCATGATTCACAAGACATGAAGGAGGCCGATTATCGCCAGCTGGAGCAATGGACAACCCATCCGAAAGTCGTGGCGATCGGCGAAATCGGCCTGGATTACCATTATGACCTGTCGCCCCGGCCGGTGCAAAAGGAAGTTTTCCTGCGGCAGTTGGATTTGGCCCGCAAAACCGGGAAACCCTTTATCATCCATGAGCGGGAAGCGCATGCCGATATGCTGGACATCATCCGGCACGCGGCGCGCGGGCTGAACGGCGTGTTCCACTGCTTTTCCGGCAGCGTGGAGACGGCCCGGGAATATCTGAAGATGGGGTTCTACATTTCTGTGGCCGGTCCGGTCACATTCCCCAAATCGCTGAAAAACAAGGAAGTGGCGAAGGCCGTTCCCCTCGACCGCTTGTTGGTGGAAACCGATTCCCCGTATCTCACGCCCCAACCGTTCCGCGGCAAACGCAACGAACCGGCGCATGTGCGGCTGGTCGCGGAAGAAATCGCCAACTTGCGCGATATTTCCCTCGCGGAACTGGCGGTAGCGACCACGGCCAACGTGCGAAGATTATTCAATATTCCGTGATTTTATCCGCTATAATTTGACAGGCGGAAAAATCCTGTGCTATAATCCACTTTGTCCGGAAAGGGGGAAGTCCTGTGAATCAGAGTCAAAACAACAGGAGGAACTACTTAAACGGCAGAGTTAAGGCGGTCGCGACCATTGCGCTGCTGATTGCGGCGGTATTGGTGAGCGGCTTCGTTTGGGCGAATTCCCGAGTCATCATCCGGGTGGATGGTAAAACAATGAACGTCAACGCCAATGCGTTGGATCCCAAGGAAGTATTGTCACAGGCCGGGGTTTATCTGGGGCCCCGGGACGAGTTCAGGGTCGTGGCCAATGAACCGGCAGCTTCCAGTGTGATCGAAGTATTTAGAGCGATTCCTGTAACCCTGTCCGATGGGGCCAAAATCGATGTGGTCTGGACAGGAAAGCCGACGGTTGGCGAGATTGCGGAAAGTCGGGGATATCCCGCGCGGTCCTTCAAGACCATTCCCGATGCCTCGACCCGACCGACGGCGAACATGGAAATCCGAATATTGACTCTGTCAGACAAAGTAATGGAAAAGGAATTGCCCGTTCCTTTCCCGATCGTCCGTCACCCTGATCCTACCATGGAAAAAGGCATGGAAATCGTGGTGGAGCATGGAGTGCCAGGAAAAAAACTGGCGACGGTGCGGCAAATGTTTGAAGATGGCCGGGAGGCCGGCTTCGACATTATGAGTGAAAAAGTCATCGCGGACCCCATCCCGGAAGTTCTCCGGGTCGGGACGCGGGAAGCGAATGATCCGAGCCGGGGAACGATCCGGTTCAAAAAAATGCTGGTCATGGAGGCCACGGCGTATACTCCGTTCGATGACGGGCAAAGCGGCTTGACCGCTTCCGGCATTCCGGCGCGGCAAGGAATCGTATCCGTCGACCCGCGGGTGATTCCCCTGGGAACGAGGGTTTACGTGATGGGATACGGACCGGCGTTGGCGGCCGACACTGGCGGCGCCATCAAAGGATCTCGAATTGATCTCTGCATTGAGGACTACAACGAGGCGATACGGTTTGGACGCCGTACCGTGGAAGTCTACATTTTAGCGGAATAACGAACACCGATTGGTTATGTAAAACCCCGGACTTCTGGCAACGGACATGCCAGAATCCGGGGTCTTTCTTTTTCCCGGCCGCGACTGGAAATGAATCCGCCTTTTCAGGGAGGGTTGCCGCATGGTAAGATGTAATGTAAATCATCCTGGAAAGAGGATGAAATAAAAAAGTTATTCATACAGTATCAACAGGAAGAATGGTGACGGAGTGATTGGCGAGGTAATCATTGTCGAGGGGAAAAGCGACGTGGCGGCGATCCGCCGGGCCGTAGAGGCGGATTGTCTGATCACGGGCGGATTCTCGCTGTCGCCGGAGTTGTTGGGGCAGATCGAAGCTGCTTATAAGCGGCGGGGAATCATCATTATGACCGACCCCGACAGCGCCGGCGAGCGAATCCGCACGTTTTTGCGCAAACGGTTTCCGGCGGCGGGACATGCCTTTATCCCCCGGACGGAAGCCATCGGCGAGGATGGTCGGATTGGCGTGGAAAAAGCGGCTGCGGAACAGAT
>CAZRQI010000057.1:7902-9642 GCA_964602025.1 uncultured Veillonellaceae bacterium | reverse complement strand
ATTTTCTTGAGCTGAGCCAAGTGGGAGCCATCGTGGTGAAAGGTCTTACGCGAGAGCCGCGCAGGGGTAATGCCGGACGCCGTATCGCCGAAACGCCTTCGGGGATGTTGAATTGCATCGGGTTGCAAAATCCGGGCATTGAGGTGTTCCTGCGGGAAACGCTGCCGCGAATCCGGCGCTATGGCGCGCCGATTATCGCCAATATCAACGGCAATGTGGTGGACGATTATGCATTTCTGGCGGAAGCGCTGAACGACAGCGGCGTGGCCGGGATTGAAGTCAATATTTCCTGCCCGAACACCCAGCACGGCTGCATGGCGTTTGGCGTGGTTCCGGAGACTGCGGCGACCGTGACGGCGGCAGTCAAGAAGCGGACGAAGTTGCCGGTGATCGTCAAACTTTCACCGAATGTCACGGATATCACAGTGATCGCCAAAGCGGTGGAAGAGGCCGGTGCGGACGCGGTGTCGTTGATCAACACATTGGTCGGGATGGCCATCGATACCCGGACGTGGAAACCGGTCCTCGGCAATGTGGTGGGCGGACTGTCCGGTCCGGCCGTGAAGCCCGTTGCGCTGCGCATGGTGTGGCAGACGGCGCAGGCTGTCAAAATACCGGTAATAGGGATGGGCGGCATCGCAACTGCGAATGATGCGGTGGAGTTTTTTCTGGCCGGAGCGCAGGCTGTTGCGATCGGGGCGGCGAATTTTGTGAATCCTTGCTCCATACGGGATGTTGCGGCGGGGCTGACTACTTATCTGGAGTCGCGCGGCCTTGCTCATGTCGATCAACTGGTGGGACAGATCAAAATTGAGGGGTGAGCAGACAATGAATAACCGGGAACGTTTGATTGTCGCAATGGATGTGCCGACAATGGACCAGGTAACAAAGGCTGTGGATACGATTGGCGATGTGGTCTGCTATTACAAGGTCGGAATGGAGTCCTTCTACAGCCTGGGGCAGACGGTGCTGGAAGAAATGTCCGGACGGCATAAAAAAGTATTTTTGGATCTGAAGCTGCATGATATTCCAAACACGGTGGCGCGCAGCATCAAGTCGCTGTGCCGTTTCGCTCCGGCAATGACTACGATTCACGCTGCGGGAGGACCTTCGATGCTGAAGGCGGCAGTGGAAGCGGCTCAGGAAGGGGCGGCGCAATGGAAGCTGCCTCGTCCGAAACTGCTGGGAATCACCGTTTTGACCAGTATCAGCGAGGAAGAATGGGCGGTAATCGGCAGTACCCGTTCTGTTCGCGACTCTGTCCTTCGATTGGCGAGCCTCTGCAAGGAAGCGGGCGTGGACGGCGTCGTCGCCTCACCGCAGGAAGCGGCGGCCATCCGGGCTGCGTGCGGCAAAGACTTTTTGATCGTAACTCCCGGCATCCGCCCGGCGAATGGAGAACAGGGCGACCAGAGCCGTGTGGCGACTCCGGGACAGGCATTGAGGGACGGCTCGGATTTTCTGGTGGTGGGACGCCCGATTCTCGCAGCGGCGGATCCCAGGGCGGCGGCTCAGTCAATCATAGAAGAGATGGAGGGGAAAAAATCATGACGGAAGCAGAAGTCAAAGAACTATTTGTAAAATACGGCGCGATTCTGGAGGGGCATTTCCTCCTGACATCCGGTCTGCATAGCGGAATGTACGTGGAAAAATTTCAGGTGCTCCAATATCCGAAAGCGACGGAACAGCTGTGCGCCGGGTTTGCTGAAAAATTCAAGGATGAAAAGATCGATGTGGTGA
>CAZRQI010000057.1:2838-7892 GCA_964602025.1 uncultured Veillonellaceae bacterium | reverse complement strand
ACAGGCGGCATTATTTTGGCGCATGAAACTGCCAAGCATTTTGGAACCCGGGCGATTTTCGCGGAACGCGACAACGGACGCATGACGATCAAGCGCGGCTTTGAGATCAAACCGGGCGAACGAGTACTCATTGTGGAGGATATCGTGACGACCGGCGGCTCGGTCATGGAAGTCATTGATGTGGTCAGGGAATGGGGCGGAGTTGTTGCAGGCGTAGCCATGTTGGTTGACCGCAGCGGCGGGACCGTGGATTTTGGCGCTCCGTCCAAAGCGTTGCTGACGCTGAACATCAAAACGTATGCTCCGGAGGACTGCCCGTTGTGCAAGCAGGGAGTTCCGCTGGTAAAGCGGGGCAGCCGAAAAGTTCCTGTGAAATAAATCAAAAGCAGCTTTTTTATAAAATTTGTAGTATAATATAATCTTCAAAGCTTTGATGGAGAGGTAACAAACTGAAATGAAACGAACAGATTTGAGAAATGTGGCGATCATCGCCCACGTTGACCACGGCAAGACGACCCTGGTCGATGCGATGCTGAAACAGAGCGGCGTGTTCCGCGCCAATGAAAACGTGCCCAAATGCGTTATGGATTCCAACGATCTGGAACGCGAACGCGGCATTACGATTTTGGCGAAAAACACCGCAGTCTTCTACAATGATATCAAGATCAACATTGTTGACACACCGGGCCATGCCGACTTCGGCGGCGAAGTGGAACGCGTGCTCAACATGGTGGATGGTGTGCTGCTGCTGGTGGATGCGTTTGAAGGACCGATGCCGCAGACCAAATATGTTCTGCGTAAAGCGTTGGAGCAAAAGCTGAAACCGATCGTGGTTATCAACAAGATTGACCGCCAGGATGAACGGGCGGAAGAAGTCGTGGATGAAGTGCTCGATTTGTTTATTGAGCTGGGCGCGACGGAAGACCAACTGGATTTCCCTGTCGTGTACGCCACGGCGCGGGCAGGCATTGCCAAGCTGAACATGGCGGATGAAAGCGAGAACCTGCAACCGCTGTTCGAAACCTTGATACAGGAGATTCCCATGCCGGAAGGGGAGGAAAACGCCCCGCTGCAAATCATGGTGACGACCATCGACCACGATGAGTATGTCGGCCGGATTGCCGTGGGCCGGGTAGTCCGGGGAACGGTCAAGAACGGGCAGCAGGTTTCCGTTTTGCACCGGGATGCGGAAAGCAAGCAAAAAATCAATTTGCTGTATGTATATAATGGCCTGAAACGAACGGAAGTCCCGACTGCGATGATCGGCGACATTATTGCCATCACCGGGCTCGAAGAATTTACCATCGGCGATACGCTGGCCGATCCGGAAAATCCGGAAACTTTGCCGACCATCAATATTGACGAACCGACGTTGTCCATGATGTTCATGGTAAACAACAGCCCGTTTGCCGGTAAGGAAGGCCAGTATGTCACTTCCCGGCATTTGCGGGACCGGCTGATGAAAGAAAAAGAAAGCAATGTGAGCCTGCGGATTCGTGAGACGGACAGCCCGGATAAATTTGAGGTCTGTGGGCGCGGCGAACTCCACCTGGCGGTTCTGATCGAGACGATGCGCCGGGAAGGCTATGAATTTGCGGTAGGCAAGCCGCAGGTCATTTACAAGGAAATCAAAGGGAAAAAATGCGAACCGTTGGAACTTCTGACGGTTGACGTGCCCCAGGAATTCATGGGCGCGGTTATGGATCAATTGGGAACCCAACGGGCGGAAATGGTGAACATGCTCGAACTTTCGGGCTACTTGCGGCTGGAATTTATCGTTCCGGCGCGAGGCCTTATCGGATTCCGTTCACAATTTCTTACCAACACCAAGGGGAACGGCATCATGCATCATGTGTTCCATGGCTATGCGCCCTACAAGGGTGAAATCCCCGGACGTACCCGGGGGGCGCTGGTGGCTTTTGAAACCGGAGAAACTTGCGCGTACGGCATTTTCAACATACAGGACCGGGGAGTAATGTTCATTGAGCCGGGACAAAAAGTTTACGCCGGAATGATTGTCGGTGAAAATACCCGCGAATTGGACATGGATATCAATCCCTGCAAGAAAAAGCAGATGACCAACACGCGTTCCAGCTCCGCCGATGAGGCATTACGCTTGATTACTCCCCGGATCATGAGTTTGGAACAATGTCTGGAACATATCAACGATGACGAATTGGTGGAAGTAACGCCCAAGAGCCTGCGCCTGCGCAAGGCGGTACTGGATCGGGCTCAACGCGGCAGGGATCGAAAACGGGCGATGAATGCAACCGTTGAATCCTGAACCGATATTTCCGCACCGGCACTTGCGGAATCGCTGCAAGTGGAGTAAATTATTAAAGTAAGAGCTGACATTGTTTTGTCAGGTGCAATGAAGCGCCGGCGACCGGAAGGTTCCGGCGCTTTTTGCTGCATTTTGGCTGGTTGGATAACTATGCAAAAATAAAGAATAAATTGTTGCCGATAAAACGGCAAGTCTGTTATAATAAGCGAAGCAATGAAAGCAAGCCGCTGATGCAACGAATGGGGAGGCTCGGTGTCCATGTTTCAGGAGATTGTCCAGCAGATAGTGAATGGCTTGGTTCTTGGCAGCACCTACGCGCTGATTGCCTTGGGCCTGACCATGATTTACGGAATATTGGGGATCGTGAACTGGGCCCATAGCGAACTTTATATGTTGGGCGCTTTTGTCGGCGTGTTTATGGTGGTGACGTTGCACTTGCCGTTTTTGGTGGGGTTGGTGTTGGCGATGGCCGTGATGGCCTTGTTCGGCATGGCGATGGATCTACTGGTTTTCCGCCCGCTTCGTTCAGCGCCGGAAATGAATATGATTATCGGCACACTGGGAATTTCAATTTTTTTGGTGCAGGCGGCAGTTATTGTTTTCAGCCCGAATCCTGTGCGATTTCCTACTGAATTTTCCAACTCGTATCTTTCTTTTATGGGAATTTCCATTACGCTGCAACGCTTGATGGTTTTTTGCGTCACGCTGGTCCTTATCGCAATATTGAACTATGTCATTCAACATACGACGGTGGGCAAGGCCATGCGGGCCTGCGAACAAAATCCGGATGCGGCGCAGCTGATGGGAATCGACATCAACCGGATTTCTCTTGTGACCTGCGCGATCGGCGCGGCCTTGGCGGCGGCGGCGGGAACCCTGGTCGGACCCATCTTTCTGGTGTCGCCGCAAATGGGACTGGCGACAATATCCAAAGTGTTTGCGGTCGTTATTCTTGGCGGAATGGGCAATGTGCCGGGCGCCATTTGGGCGGCTTTTATTCTGGGATTGGCTGAAAGTTTGACAGCCGGTTTTGTTTCGTCCTATTACAAAGACGTCGTGACTTTCTGTATTCTGATCGCCGTCTTGGTTATCAAACCGGCTGGCCTGTTTGGGCGCAGCCAGATTGAAAAGGTGTAAGCCATGAAGAAATTTGTGACGGCGCAGGGAATCGGCGTGGCCGTAGCGGTAATTCTCGCCCTCGTGTTTCCGCAGTTGGGATTTAAGTCTTACTATTTGCATATTGCCGTCTTGAGTTTGATTCATGTTTTACTGGCGCTGGGGTTGAACCTGATTGCGGGGTATGCCGGACAGCTTTCCCTGGCGCAGGCTGCTTTTTTCGGCATTGGCGCGTATACGTCCGCACTGTTGATGCTGAACCTGCACTGGTCTTTCTGGTTGGCGGCACCGGTCGGTGCGCTGTTTTCCGGACTGGTCGCGGTGGCGATCGGTCTGCCGACGCTGCGTCTCAAGGGACCGTATTTTGTTATTTCCTCGATGGGCTTCGGCGAGATCGTCCGCCTGATTTTCCTGAACTGGCAATCTGTGACGCGGGGGCCGAACGGATTGCCGGGGATTCCGGCGCCGGACCCGATCAATCTTGGCTTTATCAAACTGACCTTCGAAAGCCGGATGGAGAGCTATTATCTGATTCTGTTCGTCTTGTTCGGCGTATTGATCCTGTATTACAATTTGGTCAATTCCCGGATCGGCCGCGCTCTGCGGGCGATTCGCAACGATTATATCGCTGCCCAGGTGATGGGAATCCACATCGCTTTCTACCGGATTCTCGCATTCGCCGGTGGCGCAGCGCTGGCCGGATTGACCGGCGCCCTGTATTCCGGCTACATTCGGTTTATCAGTCCGGATACTTTCACCAGCGGCGAATCTATCAACATTTTGATCATGATGGTCATTGGCGGCATGGGGACGATCGTCGGGCCGATCATTGGCGCGGTTGCCATTACGTACCTGTTGGAGACCATGCGGGTGTTCGCGGAATATCGCCTGGTGATTTACGGATTATTGATGTTTGTTGTGATTTTGTATATGCCGCAGGGTGTCGCGGGGATGCTGGAAAGTCTATGGCATCGAGTGACTGCCGGGAAAAAGGGGGTGTGACCGATGCTGTCCTGCAAAGCGCTTACTATTCGATTCGGCGGCTTGGCCGCCATCGACAATCTCGATTTTGAAATTTCCGCCGGGGAAATTCGTGGTCTGATCGGTCCGAACGGTTCCGGCAAAACAACCCTGTTCAATCTAATTTCCGGAATTTACAAACCGACTTCGGGGTCGATCGTGTTTGAAGGCAAATCCATCGCCGGCAAACGTACCGACGAAGTGACCCGGGCCGGTATTGCCCGTACGTTTCAGAACATCCGGCTATTCGGCGATATGTCGGTTTGGGAGAACCTGCTCGTCGGTCGGCATTGCCGTCTGAAGCAGAGCGTGCTGGACGATTTGTTCGCCACGCCGGCAAAACGGCGGGAAGAAGCGGCGGCCCGTGAAAAGCTGGAGAATCTGCTGCAACTGTTCCACATGGAGCATCTGCGGGATGAGTTGGCGAAAAATTTGCCATATGGCTTGCAACGCGAGCTGGAAATCATGCGGGCCATGGCTTCGGAACCGCGTCTGTTGCTCTTGGACGAGCCGGCGGCGGGAATGAATCCGAAAGAAACCGCCCAACTGACCGAGCAGATCCAGCGCCTGCGCGAGCGGGGCTTTACCGTATTGGTGGTGGAGCATGACATGCGTTTGGTGATGAACATCTGCG
>CAZRQI010000057.1:0-2738 GCA_964602025.1 uncultured Veillonellaceae bacterium | reverse complement strand
GGCTTTACCGTATTGGTGGTGGAGCATGACATGCGTTTGGTGATGAACATCTGCGACCGGATCACCGTGCTGAACTACGGCAAAAAAATCGCCGAAGGCGCGCCCCGGGAGATCCAGACCCATCCCGAAGTCATCCAGGCGTATCTCGGAAAGCAGGTGAGGGCCAGTGCTTAAGGTCAGGGATCTATCCGTCCATTACGGCAAGATTCGGGCGGTTCGCAATATCGATATGGATATTGAGCAAGGCGAAATCGTTTCGCTGATCGGCGCGAACGGCGCCGGCAAGTCCACCACGCTGCGGGCCCTGTCCGGACTGATCAAGCCGGCGGGGGGAACCATTGAGTTCGAAGGAAAACCGATCACCGGCTGGAACGCCAAAGCGATCGTCGAGGCCGGCATCAGCCATTGCCCGGAAGGGCGGCAGATTTTTCCCCGGATGACGGTCATGGAAAATCTGGAACTGGGCGCCTACACCCGTAAAGACAAGAGCAGTCTGCAAAGCGATTACGACCGGATTTTCGACTATTTTCCCGTGTTGTCGCAGCGCCGGACCCAACTGGGCGGGACGTTGTCGGGCGGCGAACAGCAGATGCTGGCGATTGGGCGGGCGTTGATGTCCCAGCCGAAACTGCTGCTGCTGGATGAACCGTCGCTGGGATTGGCGCCGTTGCTGGTGGAAAAAATCTTCGAAATCATCCAGAGCATCAACCGGGAAGGCATGACGGTGCTGTTGATCGAGCAGAACGCCTGGCAGGCGCTGAATATTGCGCACCGGGGCTATGTGCTCGAGACGGGGTGTGTGTCGATCACCGGTCCGGCCGCCGAGCTGATGCACAACGACCATATCCGCAAGGCGTATCTGGGGGAATAAGGAAAAGTAATCGGGGGACATCGGCAAAAACCTCTCGTTGCGAAATTTTTCCCCGGTTTTCGTTTCGACTCGCAATGAGCTGATTTTGCCATCCCTGATGTTCCATCCAGTCACCAGGGATTAAAAACTGCATCCTTGCAGTTTTTGCTGCAATCAGCTCATTGCTGCATCGACGAAAATCACGGTTCATCATTAACGCAACGTTCCGTTTTTTGCCGATGTCCCAACGCCGAAAAAGATCTTCTTTCACCAATGCGCGATTTGCTTTATCATTAGGTCGACTTTTTTAAAAATGGCATTGTGAACTGGTAGCTCTGGTGTTGTAGAGATAGTCTGGGGATTTTGTGAAAATGCCGGTTGCGTTGTATTGGAGCCGGAAAATTCGTCGACGAAGCGGTGAATTTTTCGGGTAAAATCGACAGGAAATCGATTTTAATCCCGAACGACCGGATGGAGTATTCGGGATGGCCCGAAAAATAGTATCGCAAGGCGTTACGAATTTCGGCGATCAATAAAGCAACAGAATTTTCATCAAAATCCCCTAAGACTTATCCAGTTATCATTGTTCAAAACAAAAAGAGGAGGATTCATTCATGCTGAAACAGAAGACCAAGTCCCTGTGCGCGTTCGCACTGGCCGGCGTCATGCTGGCATCCCTCGTCGCCGGCTGCGGCGGCAGCGGCGCCAAAGAACCCGCCAAGACGGCAGCCAAAGAACCGATCAAATTCGGTATCATCGGTCCCTACACCGGTCCGAACGCCAAACCGGGCCAAAGCATGAAACAGGGCGTAAACCTCGCAGTCGAAGAAATCAACAAAGCCGGCGGCGTTAAAGGTCGTCAACTCGTCGCCATGTTCGAAGATGACGCTTCCGTTCCCGCCCAATCCGTTTCCGCAACGGAAAAACTGATCAACAAAGACGAAGTGGCCTTCTTGATCGGCACCTTCAACAGTTCCACGACTCTGGCCGACATGAAAATCATTGAACGCGACAAAACGCCGATGCTGGTGCCGATCGCCGTGGCGATCGAGATCACCGAATCGGGTAACAAATGGGTTTTCCGCAATTCGGCGACTAATCCGATGCAGGCCGAGCAACTCATGAATTACATCTACAAACAAAGCAAGCAACGCAAATTCGCCGTGCTTCATGAAAACACCGACTACGGCAAAGGCTTGATGACCGCTGTGGAAAGCTATATCAAGAAGAATGGCGGCTCCATGATCGCCGAGTCGTATTCGATCGGCGACACCGATTTCTATGCCCAATTGACCAAAATCAAAAACAATGCTCCGGAAGGGCTGATCATCTGCGGCAATCTGTCCGAAGGTTCGCAGATCACCCGCCAGTTCAAGGAATTGGGACTCAAAGCCCAACTGTATGGTTTTGGCGGCCTGTCCTCCTACGACTTTAACAATGTCGCCGCTGGCTCGAATGATGGCTTGATCGCCACCAGCTACTTTGAAAACGCATCGCCCAATCCGTTGGCCCAGAACTTCATCAAAGCATACAAAGCCAAATACAATGTAGATCCGGATATGTTCGCCGCGGCAATCTATGAATCCGTTTATATCGCCAAGGATGCCATTGAAAAGGCTGGCGACGCCAAGGATATCGCCGGATTCCGGGTAGCCCTGCGTGATCAGCTGGCCAAAACGAAAGACCTGGCTGGAGTACAGGGACCGACCACTTTCGATGCCAAGGGGCAGGCCGATAAGCAGGTTATGATCATTCAATGGAATAAAGGACAAAAAACAATCCTTTTCCCCAAAGCGAAATAATACTGTCGTAATGGGATTTTGCAAAAAACTTTTGAGTTTTTTCGCAAAATCCCATTTTTTTTGTTGACAGGCAGATTTTTGTCGGG
>CAZRQI010000056.1:4707-9712 GCA_964602025.1 uncultured Veillonellaceae bacterium | reverse complement strand
CCGCTCGCCGCAACCGGTAATGGGCTTCATACCCGGAACGGGCAGCATATGCCGAACGATGGATTTTCATCAGGGGATCAATGTCATCCGGGTGCACTGACTGCATCCAGCCAGTATCCAGTTCGTCGGGAAAGCCGTGGCCGGTGAATTTCAGCCAGCGTTCGTTGAAGTAATAGCCGTGGCGTTCTTCGGTGAGCGCCTGCCAGATCATCCCGGGAAACTGTTCGAACAAGCTAAAGTAATAATTGCGGGACCGTTCGAGCTCCTCTTCGGTTTTTGCCCGTTCCGCCAGTTCGCTTTTGAGGTTATTGTAGAGATGAAACCGCTCCACGGCGATGGCGCCGACTGCGGCGATCCGTTCGATAAACTCGATGTCGTCCGGGCTGAAGTTGCTTTCGTCGTCATGGGCGAAGGCAATAACGGCTTCGACGCGCTTGCTGGTTTTCAGAGGGCTTCCCATAATGGCTTTGATTTGATCCCGGTTGATTCCGGACATTCTCTGGGGCCAGGTCGAATAATCCGGGACGATTACCGTCTTTCCCTGCCGCAATACTGTTCCGCCGAGTCCTTCATCGATTCGGAGACGGATTTTCAGATGGTCTTTAAAAAATCCGGTGGCGGCGAGCATGGTCATCGACTCTCCTGTATTATCCACCAGATAGATAAAGCCGTTGGGACAGCCAATTTGGCGGCCGGTCTGAACGAGCAGCATCTCCAAGAGACTTTCCAGGCTGGATTGCCGCATGATGGCCGCCAATGCTTCCGCGAGCGAGGAGGACATGGCGTTTTTCTTTTGCAAATTCTGTTCGGCGATCGTCCGACTGGAATTTTCAGCGCAAAGAGCGGCATTGGCGGATTCCAGCTCGCTGTTTTTGGCATTCAATTTGGCGAACGAGGCGCTGAGAGGTTCCCGCAGCGCATGGAATAGAAACGCCTGCCCCAAAAAGAGGCCGGCGGCGAGTTTCAAGATATGGCGCAGCAATTCGGGCGTACTGTAAGCGGAAAAATCCGCGGTGAAGAAAACTTCGGCCAGCAAGGTCAGAGCATAAGCAGCCAACAGGTAGTGGAATACAGGCGCTGAAAACTGCTGACGACGGCGGAAAAGAAGTAACAGGCCGCCGAAGATAAGGCAAAGCGTGACGAGACCGACCAGCGGCAAAGAAAACGACGCGGCCGCCGGATCGGAATACCAGCCGGGGTTCAGACGGGGAGGCAGAAATATGAGGGCGATGAGCGAAAAAAAGACGAGAATTTGCGCGGACAAGATGGCGGAAAAGGCAAACCGCCGCTGGTGAAGAAAAATGCCGGCAAACAAGATGCCGGCTTCAAAGGTGCGGGCCGCAACCCAGAGCAGATTTTCAAACGTTACGGACCCGCCGCCGATCCCGCTTAATCCCTGCAGTGTCATGGTATGCAGCAAGGTTAACGCCGCGACAAAGCCGTAGCCCAGGCCGACGATACGAAAGAAGGTCAACTCAAAAATGTCCCGTAATGATAGCGTCAGTAAAAAAAAGGCAAGTCCAATGGCGGCAAATAACAGATGAACCGCCGAAAAGAACAGCAAAAAATTCTGTCGGGCCAGGGAGAACAGAGCAACGATGCCAGCGATCCCGATTACCAGGGGAAGTTTGTCCCAAAACTGTCTCATGGTTCGTTCCCAACCTTATCGAAAATATCTGATGCCTATCAGGTTGAAGACAAAGCCCGTTTCTTCAAATTCTCATTAACTTTATTTTTCTTCCCGGGAGACGTATAATCCTGCTTTTTACCAGAACAGGCAAAATAGCTGATAGACCAGCGGAACAAAGATGGCCGGCAACAAATTGGCGACTTTGAGCTGATGACTTTCCAGCATATTCAGGCTGATGCCGATGATCAACAGGCCGCCGATGGAATTCATATCGGCTTTGACCGTCTCGGACAACAAGGGCTGCAAAGCGGCGGCGGCAAAAGTGAGGGCACCCTGGTAGAGCAGGACGGAAATGGCCGACAGGATGACGCCAATTCCCATTGTCGAGGCGAAAATGATGGAAGAGATTCCGTCCAGAACGGATTTGGCGTACAAAATTTGATGATTGCCGGACAGCCCGCTTTCCAGTGAACCGACGATGGCCATGGCCCCTACGCAATACAAAAGGCTGCCTGTGACAAATCCATCGGAGACGCGACCGCCTTTTCCCTTCAGTTTCAGGCCGATTGTGTCGCCGATTGTTTTCAGTTTCCGGTCAATATCGAACCATTCGCCCAGGATTCCGCCCAGAACCATGGCGATGATCACCAGCAGCAGATTGTTTACTTTCAGGGCGTTCATGATGCCGACAAGAAGAACGCTGAGCGCCAGTCCTTTCATCACCGTGTCGGAAAATTTCTGCGGGATCCCGCCTTTGAGCAGTAGCCCCACGGTTCCACCCGCGATAATGGCAATCACGTTTACAATCGTTCCTAGCATGGTATACTCCTTCAAAAATGAATCTGTTGACATTTTATCCTTGTTGGGGTTGAGCGTCAAATGATATGGCTGGCGGCTCTTGGGCGTGACCGGTAGGAAAACGCCAGAGTGGCGCGAATAATATACAAACAGACGGTCCGCAAACGGGCAAAAAGGAAGGTGACGATACATGGGGAATAACGACTACAGCAATGAATTGATCCGGGAAAAATCTCCCTATCTGCTTCAGCATGCACATAATCCGGTAAATTGGTTGCCCTGGGGCGAGAAGGCATTCAGTAAAGCGAACCTGGAAGACAAGCCGGTATTTCTGAGCATTGGCTACAGTACTTGTCACTGGTGCCATGTGATGGCGCATGAAAGTTTCGAAGACCGCGAGATTGCCGCGATTCTCAATCAGTATTTCGTGCCGGTCAAAGTTGACCGGGAAGAGCGGCCGGATATTGACAACGTGTATATGGCGGCTTGCCAGGCGGCAACCGGCAGCGGCGGCTGGCCGCTCACCCTGATTCTGGCCCCGGATGCCCGTCCCTTTTTTGCCGCCACTTATTTGCCGAAAACAGGGCATTGGGGAAAACCCAGCCTGACCAAAGTGCTGGATGCCGTACGCAAGCAGTGGAGCGGCAAGCGAAAAGACTTATTGGCTTATGCGGAAAAGTTGACCGCGGCCATGCGGGCAGCGCAGTCGCGACAACCGGCGGCCGGCGAGTTGACGCCGGTTGTTTTGCAGCGGGGGTTTGCGCAACTGACGCAAGCTTATGACAAAACTTATGGCGGATTCGGTCGGGCGCCGAAATTTCCGACCCCGCACAATCTGATGTTTCTATTGTCGTATTATCGCCGGACCAAAGAAACGGCGGCTTTGGCGATGGTCGAGAAAACGCTCGACGGCATGCGCGCCGGCGGCATCTATGATCACCTGGGGTTTGGCTTTTCCAGGTATTCCGTGGATGAAAAGTGGATTATGCCGCATTTTGAAAAAATGTTGTATGACAATGCGTTGCTCGCCTATGTATATCTGACGGCGGCGGAAGAATCCGGCAAGAAACAATACGCCAAAGTGGCGGAAGAAATTTTGACGTATGTGTTGAACAACCTCACTGGTCCGCGGGGTGAATTCTATTCAGCCGAAGACGCCGACAGCGACGAAGGGGAAGGAAGTTTTTACACCTGGACGCAAGCGGAACTGACGGAGGCGCTGGGCGTCGACAAGGCCGGGATATTCGCCGGATACTATAATGTTACGGCAAAAGGAAATTTTGAACGCGGAACCAACATTTTGCACACGGTTGGCGTTCTACCGGAGGAATATGCAGCCCGGCATAAACTGTCTGCAGCCGAGCTTGGTGATGTTCTGGAAGAGTGTCGCAGAAAATTGGCGATTCGGCGCGGCAAGCGGCGCCGTCCCTTTAGGGATGACAAAGTTTTATTGTCGTGGAATTGCCTGATGGTGGCGGCCCTGGCAAAAGCTTCCCGCGTATTGGATCGGGTGATCTACCGGGTCGCGGCGGAAAAATGTCTGGAGTTTTTGTTGAAACAGATGAAGCGTCATGACGGACGGCTGCTGTCGAGTTATCGCGACGGGGAAACGCGAAGCGTCGGTTATCTCGATGATTATTCCTATTTGCTGTGGGCGCTTCTGGAGGTGCAGACCACCGCGCCTACCGCGGAGAACCTGGCGAAAGCCCGGGAACTGGCCGATGAAATGATCCGCTTGTTCTGGAATGGCGCTGACTGCGCCTTTTACCTCACGGGCGCCGATAGCGAACCGCTGCTGATTCGGCCCCGGGAATGGGTGGATGCCGCTTTGCCGTCGGGAAGTTCCGTTGCCGTACGGATGTTGATCCGGTTGTCGAAAATGACGGGACAGGAAAACTATCGGGAAATTGCCCGAAATATGTTGAACCTGATGGCGGGAGAACTAATGCGAAGCCCGATGGCTTACACTTATTTGCTTACGGCGGTCGATGAATTTTTCCCAATGGACGATTGACGGGAAAGCTCACCAATGATAAAGTAATAATAGTAATTATTACTGACAATTGGAGGGCATGGGATGAAAAAGAAGCAGTGGTTCATTGCGGGACTTTGCGCGATTGTGCTGGGAACCGCTATGTTTTGGAAAACCGGCGCGCCATTTTTGGTTGGTGCGCAATCCAGACCCACCATCGTGGTGACGGTTGCGCCGCAGGCCGCGTTTGTGCAGGAGCTGGCCGGCGAGTTGGTCAACGTGGTGACGGTATTGCCGCCGGGCGCCAATCACGAAACATTTTCGCTGCCGCCGCAGGACATGGAAAGAATCAGTGCGGCGAATTTGTATCTGGCCTTGGGCTTGCCGCCGGAACGGGCCGGCATTTTGCCGAAAGTCGCGGAACTGAATCGAAATCTGCGGATTATCGACGTGCAGAATGAAGTGGCGAAAACCTATCCGCCCCGATATTTTGCCCCGGATGATCAGGACCCTCACATCTGGCTTTCTCCCAAGCGAGCGATTGCAATGGTGCAGTTGACGGCCCGTGAATTGGCGTCTTTGGATCCGGCCAACCGGGAGACTTA
>CAZRQI010000056.1:0-4607 GCA_964602025.1 uncultured Veillonellaceae bacterium | reverse complement strand
AAGATCATTTTTTACCAGGAAGATATCGATGGCCGGCAGTCGCGAACCTTTGCCGAGGAACTGGGGGGCCGCGCCGAAAAGGTTTCCCCCATGGCAACGGATTATGTCGAAAATTTGCAGCGAATGGCGCGGGCATTTGCTGAAGGATTGAAATAAGAAACGGAAGGCGTACTATGACGTTGGCACTGGAAGTCCAAAAAATGAGCGTGTATTATGGCGAGGATTGTGCACTGCACAATATCAGTCTGCAAGTTGCCGAGCATGAATTTCTTGGCATTATCGGCCCCAATGGCGGCGGGAAAACGACTCTTCTGAAGGCCATTCTCGGCCTTGTTGAGCCGAAGGAAGGCCAGATTCTGATCTTTGGCGAGACAGGCGCCAACGCCCGCCGCAACATCGGCTATGTCCCGCAATTTTCCCGGTTTGACCGCAAGTTTCCGATCAGCGTGGAAGAAGTGGTGTTGATGGGCCGGCTGGCCGGCCGAACCCCGTGGTTTGCCCGATATACTGCGGCGGATCGCCAGTTGGTGGAACAATTGCTGCAACGATTGGAGATCGCCGATTTGAAGCAGCGCCAGATCGGCCAGCTTTCCGGCGGCCAGTTGCAGAGGGTTCTCATTGCCCGGGCCTTGGCCGTGGAACCGCGCATCCTGATTTTGGACGAACCGACGGCGAGCGTTGACTCGGCTTCCAAGACCCGGATCTACGAACTCCTCAAAGAATTGAATCAGGACATGACGATCCTGATTGTGACGCATGACTTGAGCGCCGTATCTTCCAACATCGATAAGATTGCCTGCTTGAACCAGCAGCTTTTTTATCATGGACGAACCGAGCTGGAAGCCGGTTTGGTGGAAAAGGTTTATGGTTGCCCGGTTGATCTGATTGCGCATGGCGTACCGCATCGGGTGCTGCGCGGGCATGAGGAGGGTACGCTGTGATCGAAGCGGTTCTGAAGTATAATTTTTTGCAGAACGCCATCATGGCGGCGATATTGGCCAGTGTAGCCTGCGGCGTTATCGGAACTTACATCATGGAGAAGAAGCTGGTCATGATGAGCGGCGGAATTGCCCATACCGCCTTTGGCGGCATCGGGCTGGGCTATTTCCTGAAGGTGGAGCCGATTCTGACGGCGCTGGGAGTATCAGTGATCGCCGCTGTTTCGGTGGCGGCAGTCAAACGACGGGCGTTGACGGATTCGGATTTGCTGATCGGAATGTTCTGGTCGTTGGGGATGGCGCTGGGCGTTGTATTCATTGCTCTGACACCCGGTTATCCGCCGGATACGGCATCGTATCTGTTTGGCAATATTTTGGCGGTTTCCCGGGCGGATCTGCGATTGATCCTGGGCTTGGATGTTTTGGTTGTATTGGCGGTCACCGCCTTGTTCCAGGCCTTCAAAGCCTATATTTTCGATGAAGAGTTTTCCAGTGTGGCCGGCGTTCCGGTCCGAATGCTGGAGTATCTGCTGTTTGTGCTGGTCGCGGTTACCGTCGTGATCCTGATCCGCGTGGTGGGGATCATATTGGTCATTGCCTTGCTGACGGCGCCGCCGGCGATTGCCAAACAGTTTTCGTTCGATATGAAAAAAATCATGGCGCTTTCGGTTGCATTGGGGATTGTGTTCTGCCTGAGCGGCCTTTGGCTCTCTTATAGCGTTCGACTGGCCTCCGGGGCGTCGATTGTTTTGGTGGCGGTCGGATCGTATGCCCTGATTTCATTGCTGCGGTTCGGTTCGCACGGGAAAGGCGGCGGTCACGGATGAGCGACAATAAAAAAGCGCCGGGAAGCACCCGGAGTACACTGCAAAAGCAGGCGATCCTGGATGTGTTGCGGTCCAGCCGAAAGATGGCGACCGCGGAGGAAGTCTATGGACGCGTTCGCGAAAAATATCCGAATGTCAGTCTGGGGACGGTCTATCGGAATCTGCAGAACTATTCCCAGCAGGGCCTTGTGCGCAGAACCTTGCTGACGGATGGCAAAGCCAGGTTTGAGCTGGCGGGAAACATCCATCATCACCACCTGATCTGCCTGACTTGCGGTGAAACCGCCGAGGTTCCCTGGTGCCCGGTGGGACCGGAAGTGACAGCGTTTATGACGGAAAGAGACTTTCTGCCGGTGAGCCACCAGTTCGAGGTGTATGGATACTGCCGACAATGCCGGAGCAAAAAGGAACCGGCCGACTGATTCGGGTGGCTGTTTCTTGGCGGGAGAGCATATTGCATGGAAAAGGACGGTTCCCGCAGAAACCGTCCTTTTTATATTTTTATTCTTTTTCTTTGGAGTCAGGGTCGCAACCACTGAACTCCTCATGGTACAAACTCGTTTTGTACCTCACAGTGCCTCAATACACTGCAATAATAGTTTATGCTGTTGTGGTTCTGCCTCCATTGACTCTTTCAATGGAATCACCCCTTCCGGACTTGACCGGTCTTCAGGTAGCGCTTACGGGACTACCCTTTTCTTTTTTCATCCCCATCTACCCTTTGGTTACATTATAAAGCAGAACTTAAATTTTTGCAATATTCTTTACGAAATATTACAGGTTACCAGGCAACGATGACGGAACCTTTAAACTGCTCCGTGACGAATTTTTTGACTTCCTCGGATTGATAGGCTTTGAGGAACTTCTTATATAACGGGTTGTCCTTGTCCTTGCCGCGGACCGCCAGAATGTTGGCGTACGGCGAGCTGGAGTCTTCCAGAATCAAAGCGTCCTTGGCCGGGACCAGGCCGGCCGACATGGCGTAATTGGTGTTGATGGCGGCGATCTCCATGTCTTCCAGGGTTCGGGGGATTTGGGCGGCCTCAAGCTCGCGGATCTTAAATTTACGGGGGTTTTCCACGATGTCCACGACGGAGGCCTTGTGACCGAGACCGGGTTTCAGTTTGATCAGTCCGGCTTTTTCAAACAGCAGCAGAGCGCGGCCGCCGTTGGTGGGGTCATTGGGGATGGCGATGACGGCGCCGTCCTTCAGTTCTTTGATATTTTTGATTTTCTTGGAATAGATGCCCATGGGGAACGTGAAGGTTTTGGCCAGCATGACGAGGTCGTACTTACGGTCTTTGACCATGTTTTCAAGGAAAGGGAGGTGCTGGAAGCTGTTGATGTCGATGTCCCCCTGATGCAACGCGACATTCGGCTGGACATAGTCGCTGAACTCCACGACCTGAATTTTTAGACCATCCTTTTCGGCGACTTTTTTGACGACTTCCATGATTTGTGCGTGTGGCCCTGGAGTTACGCCAATTTTGAGCGGCTTGTCGGCTGCCGGTGCTGCAGCGGGCTTGGCCGGTTCGGTTTTGCCGCCGCACCCTGCCGCCAGGGCAAGCACAAAGATGAGGCAGAGAATGAGGGCCAACGGTTTTTTAGCGATGTGCATGAATGATCTCCCCTTGCTTTTATTTTTTATTCAATCGGTGTGATACAAAGTCACCCGCGGATTGAACCAACTGGACGAGAGCAATCAGGATGACAACGGTGGCGATCATGATGTCGACACGGAAGCGTTGATAGCCAAACCGAATGGCGAGGTCGCCCAGCCCGCCGCCGCCAATCGCGCCGGCCATGGCCGAGTAGCCGATGAGACTGATGACGGAGAGGGTGATGCCGAGTGCAATCGACGGCATGGCTTCCGGCAGCAGGACCAAGCGGATGATTTGGAACGGGGAAGCTCCCATGGCCTGCGCCGCTTCAATCAACCCATAATCGACTTCGCGCAGGGACGATTCCACGATGCGTCCGACAAATGGAATCGCCGCGATGGAGAGAGGGACGATCGCCGCGTTGGTGCCGATTGAGGTGCCGGCAAGGATGCGGGTCAACGGGATGATGGCCACCATCAGGATGATGAACGGGGTCGAGCGGGTGGCGTTGGCGATAGCGCCAAGAACACGGTTTATCAGAAGGTTCTCAAGAATATGTCCCCGACTGGTTGTGACCAGAATCACGCCGAGCGGGACGCCGAACAGCGTGGAAATGGCGGCGGAAACGCCGACCATGTAGAGGGTTTCCCCCAGGGACTCAGCCAGCAGCGCGAGCATTTCTGGCGACATAGCCAATCACCTCGATTCCCAGTTCTTTTGCATTCAAATAGTTTAGCGCGGCCTGAATGGCGCCGTCTTCGCCGGACAGTTCGATCGTCAGCGTTCCGAACGGCGTGGTTTTCAAGTGATCGATATTTCCGAACAGGATATTCACGTCGATGTTGAAACGGCGTATCAAACCGGCGATAATCGGCTCGTTGGCGCTTTCACCGATGAACGACAGTCGAAGCATCAGACTGCTGCCGGGCAGCGGGACGGGCGAGAATTGGATGCCTGATAACACGTCCGGCATGTCATGATTTACAATGGTGCGGATGAACTCGCGCGTGGTCGGCGTCTGCGGCCGCACGAACAGGTCCACGACCGAACCTTCTTCAATGATGAGGCCGTTTTCGATAACGGCGACCCGGTCGCAGATTTCCTTGATGACCTGCATTTCGTGGGTGATGATGACGATGGTGAGACCGAAGCGCTGATTGATGTCTTTCAGCAAAGTGAGAATTGAGTGGGTGGTCTGTGGATCCAGAGCGGAAGTGGCTTCATCACACAGCAGCACCTTC
>CAZRQI010000055.1:0-10726 GCA_964602025.1 uncultured Veillonellaceae bacterium | reverse complement strand
CTTCCCCAAAGAACAACTGGTATTCACTCCCGGCATCATTCCCGCCCTATACGAACTGGTCGGCGATCTGGTGGCGCCGGATGAAAAGCTGTTGATCACCACTCCGGCCTATGGGTTTTTCAAGCACGCCGCGGTTTTCAATGGCCGGGAGTTGATTTGTTCAGCCCTGAACAATAACAACGGTTGGTTTACCATTGATTTTGAAGATTTGGAACGAAAAGCGGCGGACCCCAAGACGAAACTCCTCCTCTGGTGCAATCCGCACAATCCCAGCGGCCGGATGTGGACGGAGGAGGAAACCGCGCGGGTAGGCGCTATCGCGGAAAAATACGGACTGTGGCTGATTTCCGACGAAATCCACTGCGACTTGATTCGGCAGGGCAAAAAACACATTCCCACTGCCAAAGTCCTGCCGGACTATCCCAAACTCATCACCTGCATGGCGGCCAGCAAGACCTTCAACTTGGCCGGACTGATGTTTTCCAATATCATTGTCCGGGATGCCGAAGTCCGAAACCAGATGGCTGCGCATGATCGGCTGATCGGGCTGGTCAATCCTCTCTCGCTCGCGGCGACGCAGGCCGCTTACGAGTGCGGCGGCGATTGGCTGGAGCAGCTAAAAGTCTACTTGGATGACAATTTCCGACTGGTGACCGATTATCTCTCCACCCACCTGCCGGGCGCCGTCTGCCGCACCCCAGAGGCTACCTATCTCGCCTGGGTGGATTTGAATCGTTGCTTGCCCGATGTGGAGGATATGCCGATGTTTTTCGCCAACCAGGCCGGGGTTTTGCTGGAGGGTGGCGATACAATGTTTGTCGGCAATGCAAAAGGCTTTGTCCGGTTGAATTTGGCAATGCCGCGGGCGATAATCGAGAAAGGTCTACGACGGATGAGCGATGCGATCCATCGACACATGGCAGCATCCTGTTAGCTGATGCCGGTCTGTATTCCAAGGGCAGGATTTTTTGACCACGGCATGGAAATATGTCAAACCGAAAAAAATACATATCAACGGGGAGGATAAAGCGATGCGAACGGCGCGCAAGGTACTGATCACAGAATTCGGCGCTGCGGAAAACATGCAGGTCGTCACGGTGGAGCTGCCGGATCCGGCGGCAACCGAAGTCCAGATTCGGCAAACCGCCATCGGACTGAATTTCATCGATATCTATCAACGGAAAGGCGTTTATCCGCTGCCGTTGCCTACGGGATTGGGCCATGAAGCCGCCGGCGTGGTCGAGGCGGTAGGGTCTGCCGTCGAATCTTTCAAGGTCGGCGACCGGGTCGCTTACATGAACGCCGGGTTGGGCGCCTACGCGGACTATCGCAATGTTCCGGCCGAAAAGCTGGTCAGAATTCCGGCCGAGGTTACCAATGAGCAGGCGGCGGCTTTGTTGTTCAAAGGAATGACCGCGCAGTATCTGTTGCGTAAAACACATCCCGTCAAGCAAGGCGAAACCGTTTTGATTCATGCCGCCGCCGGCGGCGTCGGCCAGATTCTCTGCCAATGGGCAAAAAGTCTCGGCGCCTTTGTCATCGGCACGGCCGGATCGCCGGAAAAATGTGCGGTAGCCAAAGCTGCCGGCGCCGACATCGCCATTGACTATTCCAAAGAAACCTGGCCGCAAAACCTGCTGGAATCGACCGGCGGCAAAAAGGCCCATGTTGTCTATGATTCCGTCGGCAAAGATACATTTTTGAAATCACTGGACTGCGCCGCGCCCTTCGGCCTGGTCGTCTTGTTTGGAGCGGCGTCCGGTCCGGCGCCGGCGATTGACCCGGAATTACTGAACAAGAAGGGCTGTCTCTTCCTCACCCGCCCTTCCGTTTTTCCGCATAATGCCGACCCGGAAATCTTTCGGGCCAATGCCGCCGAGTTGTTCGCCGTCATCGCTTCCGGAGCGGTAAAGCCGAGTATCAGTGCAAAATACTCTCTCGAGGCAATTGTCGAAGCCCATAAAGGCGCCGAGTCCAGAAAAACGCAAGGGGCAACGCTGATCATTCCCTGACGGCTCAACAGCTCCCTTCAACAACCGATAAAACGATTACAGCCCGCGATTTTCGCGGGCTGTTTGTGTCAGCATATTTTTTTGTCACAGGCGTTTCAACTTTTTCGGGTACTTTTGTACACGATCAAATAAGTCCAGGGATCGATTGCGGTATCATTTTTTCGGATTTCATAATGCACATGGGGACCGGTGCTTTTTCCCGTGCTGCCGGCATAGGAAATCACCTGCCCTTTTTTCACCGTCTCGCCCACCTGCACCGCCAGTCGCGAATTATGCCCGTAGAGAGTTGCGATGCCATTGCCGTGATCCAGTTGCACCAAATTTCCGTACCCGCCAGCCGCGCCGCTCTGCACGACCTTCCCGTCGGCCGTCGCCACCACCGGCGCACCCAGATGGACGGCGATATCGATGCCCGAATGCAATTCTTTATCGTCTTCAAATGGCGATTTTCGCCAACCGAAAGTCGATGTCACCACGCCAGTTACCGGCCAAATGGAAGGCGTCTTGGCGAGGTTGTCGGTTCGGACGGCGTTGGGTTCATTCCGGTTTGGTGTAGCCGTCGTTGGGATGGTGACCGCCGTCGGTTGATCGAACGCCACCGCGAAGGTGGAGTTGGGCCGATAGAAGGTTAATGCAAAAAAAGCCAAGACAACGAGTGATGCAATCAAAACCGGCAAACGCCGCACTGCAGTAATTTTCCCAGTTGTTCCCTGCTGTTTTCCTGAAAACTTCTTGAATTCTGGCATGAGACAGTTTCTCCTCGATTTGATTTTCATTGTCGATGACTTTTATCATACACCCAACCCCACTTGACGTCAAAAATAAAAAGTGAGAGGATGTATGCATTGCATGAAACGGAGAATCCCTCATGAAAATATGGCTACAGCAAAACCGAAAATTTGTCGCTTGCGCCGCACTTGTTGCGATTGGCTTGTTCTTGCTCACGACCCGTTACCCCTCTTCCCCTGAATCGACTATCCCGCCAGTCACGTCCGTGCTCCCGGCCGATGCTGACAAAAACAAGTCGGAAATTATCCGAACCGGAGTCATCGAAAACGCGACGCTTTTACCCGTCAATAGCGGATTTGCCGGCAAAATCGTCGAAGTCTATGTGAAAAACGGGCAACCGGTCCAAGTCGGCCAAGCCTTATTCAAACTGGAATACTCCATGTCGGCTGCGACGAAAGCCAATGATCCAACCGGGGCCAAAAAAGTAGATTCCGAACGGCTTAAAAAGCTCTATGAACAGGGCATCATTTCCCGTCGGGAATGGGAAAACGCCACCGGCGTCCCAGCACCAACCCCAAAAAGCGAAGGCGCGTCCCCATCGCCGGCAACTTCACCCGAGCGCATTGCTTTTGCGACGGCCAACGCGCCGATCGCCGGCATTGTCACCGGATTGGCGGTCAATGCCGAAAATACGGTGCAAGCGGATCAACGAATTCTCTCGATCGGCAGCGGCAATAAACTGGAAGCGGTCGTTTCGCTGGCCCAGGATGAATTGTACAAGGTGTCCTTGGGTGCGCCGGCTGTTATCGAAGTCGCGGGACAAACTTTTCCGAGTGCGGTGATCAGTATTCTGCCCGAACTGAAGGAAAATCAAGTAGTTGCGTTTCAGGCCCGTATTCCAATCGAAGGCGCCGATGCGCACGAGGCGCTGCAGGCAGGAATGTCGGCAACGATTCATATTCGCACAATGCCGTAAACATTGATCAATTTACACCGACTACGGTTGGTAGTAAAATGTAATCATGGTAAATGAAGCATTTATCCGCATTCAGATTCAGCCGAGCAATTTCTGGCGATGGGCGACCAGGAGATGTATCGGGAAAAGCGTCAAAAGGCTACAGCAGACAGCAATGTAAATGCAGCCGCGAAATAAAAAATGCAAGAGAATGTTGACTCGCAACAATCTCTTGCATTTTTCTTTTCACCGGTTCGGAGGATTAGGGTTTGATTGTCTCCTTGTAAACCTGTTTCCCGTTCTTCATCTCAATAATGACGACGCCTCGCACGGCATCGTGAGTTTCATTCAGGCTCATCTCGCCGCTCACGCTCTTAAAGTTTTTGGTTGCCGACAATGCATCCCGAATTTTAGCCGGTTCAGTGCTGTTGGCCCGACGGATCGCATCGACCAGCAGATTCGCCGCATCATAGCCCATCGCCGCCATGGAATCGGGAATCGCGCCATATTCTTTTTTATACGCCTCGACAAAATTATTGGAAATCGGGTTCTTGTCCTCGGTTGAATAAAAGTTCGTAAAGAAAGTGTTGTTCAGAGCCTGTGGCCCGGCCAGTTCGACCAGTACCGGAGAATCCCAGGCATCCGCGCCGAGAACGGGAATCATCATGCCCAGTTCGCGCGCCTGTTTGATAATCTTGCCGACATCTTCATAATATCCGGGAATGTACAACAGGTCCGGGTTTTGGGCTTTGATTTTGGTCAGAACCGCTTTATAATCCTGGTCTTTCTGCAGATAGGCCTCCTCCGCAACAATCTTGCCGCCTTTGCTGGAAAAGGCGCTTTTGAAAATTCCGGTAAGCCCTTTGCTATAGTCACTGGAACTATCGGTCATGATCGCCACATTCTTGGCTTTCAGACTGTTCGTTGCAAAATTTACGCCGACAATCCCCTGAAAGGAATCGATAAAACAGGCCCGGAAAGTGTAATTCTTGACCTTCCCGGTTCGTTCATCGACGGTAACCTTGGGGTTGACCGCTGCCGCCGCCACGAAAGGAATTTTGTTGTCTTCCGCCACCGCCGATGCGGCAATGCCGCACGAACTGACGGTGACGCCGGTGACTGCAACGACTTTATCCTGGGTAATTACTTTTGTCATGGCATTGGCCGATTCGGACGGTTCGCCTTTATTATCGGCCGACACAATCTGAATCTGTTTCCCCAGAACGCCGCCGTTGGCATTGATCGCCTTAAAGGCCAGCTTCGCGCCATTTGCGGCGGATGTTCCATACGATGCCGTATTCCCGGTCAGTTCGTAAACCATGCCAATTTTTATATTCTTTGCGCCGCTGTCGCCGCAACCGGCAATCGCAAGGCTGGCGACAAGCACAGTCAGCGATAGCAAAAGCAAAAATCTCTTTGTTTGAAAACAGTTTTTCATTTTCCTCCCCCTCACCTTCGCCTCATTACTGTAACCCGGTAAATCCGTCTATCCTCGACGTCACCTCCAATTATGAGCCCCATTGATGTAAATGAAATAATGCCATGGTTTATTTACACAATTTTTATCTATTTGACATGGAAAGGGAAAACCCTTCATAAATAAACAAATAAATGAATTTTTCTTTAGCTTGAATATCTTTTTTGAACGCCATATACTGTATTTGTACCATTCATCTGGAAACCTTCGTTTTTTTGAACTTGCGATGCTCTTGAAAAGGGGGATCCCCTCTCGTGCGCTTCAAAACGACGCTGGGAATACTGGTCGTCACCATGATGAGTTTTCTCTATGCTCTCCCAATCTGCGCCGAGCCGGCTTTTGGAAGGTCCGCACCGGGATCCGCCCTGCCGGTTCGCGAAAACTGCCGAATTTTTCAGTTCCGGGTCAAGGATCCGGAACCTCCGCTTAATATCCGATCCTCGCCGGAAATTCATCCGGATAATGTCATCGCGACGATTCCCAATGGCCGAATCGGCGCAATTGTCGCCGAACAGAACGGTTGGTTTAAAATCGCCTGGTCAGATGCAAGCAATCAGCAGCAGGAAGGTTGGATCGCCGCCAATCGCACCGAGTATTCCTGCAATGAATTCATGGAAACAGTGACCACCTTCCCATTTCCGTTGGTTGGACGTCTGGTTGGCGCCGGAAGTCATCAATATGGCGTCGAGCTGCGAAAAGGTCAAACTTTGGTTCTACGTCCAGACCGCCAGACGAATGAACCATCGCTTCTGTATTGGCCGACGGCGATTACCGGCCCGGATATCCCGGGCCGCACGCCCGGAGTCCCCAACTCGTACGGGAACTGGTGGCGCAAGCCGGGCGACACGACCGCTCCGGAGCCCTCTGAATGGCGCTGGACGGCCAAAGAAAGCGGCCGCTATATCATTTCTTATGATTCGAATTACAAGGGATATTCTTATGGACCTTGCATTTTGACTGTTGAGGACTAGCCATGTCAAATAAAATAAATAGTGACTAATTGGGAAATGACAAAAAAAAAGCAGTTTCTTTCAAATATAAAAGAAACTGCATCACAAATTATTGAATAACGAAGGGGAAGCGCCCTGCGCTTAGTTGCCCAGAATCTCGTTCAGAACCCAAATTCGCCAGCAATAAGCCGCCGCCACTCCAAAAACGATCCACGCCGTACCGGTCATTGCCGTAAACAATTCTTTTCCAAGCATAATTGAAGAATCCATTTGAAACGCTCCTCACAAAATTTATATTTAGCAATATCATTTCAACGACAATTTGATTATAGCAAGAGAAAAACAATATTAAAAATATCTATTTCAACTTAGTTTCATATGAAATTCGACTGTATTTTAGGAGAATGTGCATGGAATTTCGGCAACTCAAATATTTTCTGGCAGTCGCTGATGAAGGTCACATCACCAAAGCGGCACAACGATTGAATATCACCCAGCCGCCGTTAAGTCAGCAGATTATTCTGCTGGAAAACGAACTGGGAGTCCAGTTGTTCCAGAGAAGCAAAAAGCAGGTCGTTCTAACGGAAGCGGGGCGCGCATTGCAGAATCGCGCCGAACAAATAGCGGCCCTGATGAAAACCGCCGTTGATGAGGTGCAGGAAGCTGCGGATGGACTGCGCGGCAAACTGACGATCGGGACCATCACTTCGTCCGGTCGGTCCCTTCTTCCGGAATATATTCAAAAGTATCATGTACATTATCCGCGGGTTACCTTTGATCTGCGTCAAGGAGATACAAGACGCATTCTGGAGCTTTTGGATTCCGGCCTTATTGAAATTGGCCTGGTGCGTCTTCCCATCAACGAATCGTTGTATAACGCCATTGCTTTGCCCAATGAGGACATGGTGATTGTCTCTGCGCCAGGCACCCTTTTGCCGCCGGGAGAAAGCGCCCTGCATATTGCCGATTTGGCGGAAGTCCCCCTGCTGATTCATCGCCGCTATGAACCGTTTGTTATTGAATACTGCCGGAACATTGTGTGCATCAGTGACGATGTCACCCCTTTGTTGATCTGGGCGAGACTGGGACTGGGCGTGGCCATTGTGCCCGAGTCGGCCGTGAACCTATTGCAAGGCAGCCCTCTATTGGTGAGAAAAATTTCAATTCCGGCTCTTGTTACTACCGGAGCGGTAATTTGGCGGAAAAAGCACACTCTCTCCACCGCCGCGACCCATTTCATCGATATGTTTCGTCCGGTTTCCGAATCGTCCACTGAAATGTAAGTCCAGCAAAATATTATTTTGTATACACTCGCATCGTCCGGACAGTTAGAAAAAATATTTGTAAGACAAGTTTGATTTAAGCAGGATTTCTTAATATTTTATCCAATATAATAAATTGGTTTATGGTTTATGTTAAAATTCTCCTTTTTCGTATAAACGCCGCATGCGGCTATTTTTTAAGAACTCTAGGAAAGGAGGAAACAGCGACCCCGAGAGCAATAGTAGAAGTGAATCCTTGTTTCACAAACTGGATCATCGGCATACTTCTACACATTGCCGCAGGCTAATGCGTAACGGCAACTGTTTTTTTTTGCCGTTCGCAAGAAAAAACGAGTCAGGAGGAAACATCATGCTTTTATCAGGTTCCATTTTTTTGATCACCTTCATTGTCCTTATCATTGACAAAATTCCCCGAACCATTGTCGCAATCACTGGCGCGGTCGCAATGCTGGTATTTGGCGTCATGGATATTAAAGAAGCCATGACCTATGTTAGTTGGGAAACCATCGGCCTGCTGTTCGGCATGTTTTCGTTGGTCGCCATGTTGTCGGAAGCTGGCTTTTTCCAGTTCCTCGCTCTCTGGGTCGCGGAAAAACTAAATTACAAAGCTGCGGCGATTTTCATCGTGTTCCCGCTATTATCCGCTTTTTTGGCGGCATTTATTGATAGCATCACCGTGATGCTGTTTCTGGTCAGTCTGACCTATGAAATTTGCCGTTGCGTGGATATGGACCCCATTCCCTTGGTGGTTGCCGAAGTTTGCGGCGCAAACATCGGTGGCGCGGCCACTCTCGTCGGCGATCCGCCGAATGTTATTTTGGGTACGATGCTTGGATTTACATTCAACGATTTCGCGACCCACACCGCACCGATTTCCATTATCAGCGCGGTCGTCTGCGTCTTTCTTTTCTACTTGAAACAAAAGAAAAAAATCGCCTCTTCCCAGGCATCCTGTATTGCTACCGAAGGCCTTCGCCCCTCCGATAAAATCAAGGATCGTTACCTCATGAAAGTTGGCTTGGCCGGCTTCTTTGTAGCCATCATCCTGCTGACCTCGCATACGTTCCTTGAACATGCTATCGGCATCAAGATATCGGTTGCCGAAGCCGCGCTGATTCCGGCAATTCTCGCAATATTGTGCGGCGGCCACAAAACCCATGATATCATCCATCGGATCGACATCGATGTGTTGTTGTTTTTCATCGCTTTGTTCGTTATCGTCGGCGGTCTGGAAAAGACCCATGTCATCAAGTTCCTGGCCGACAGCATGGTGGCCATTTCCGGCGGCAATCCTTATATCCTGCTGGCGTTCCTCCTGTTTGGCGCCGGCTATACCAGCGGCGTCGTCGACAATGTTCCGTTGGCGCTGACCATGGGCGTTATCCTCAAAGATATTTCGCAAACCAGCAACATGCTGGCATTGCCGATCATGGTTTGGGCTTTGGCTCTCGGCGTTGACATCGGCGGAAACATTACGCCGATCGGCGCTTCCGCCAACGTTGTCGCCTATAGCAGCATGGAAAAATTCGGTTCTAAAGTGGGCTGGGCCCGTTGGATTGGACTGGCTTTCTGGCCCACGACAATCGTCTTGATTCTCTGCTACGCCATGATTATTTTCAAATTGCACATTGGTTGGTATTAAGATCCGTTCGATTCAATCTTTCCGTCTACACATTCAACCCCTGCCGGCCCGAACGGGTTGACAGGGGTTGAAATTTTCCTGTTGCCCCGCAATAAGTGGTACAATAGGGTTCAGTATCAAGCAAAACAACAATCGATAATGGCGGTGTCTGTTTGGGTAGACTAAAAAACAACAATATGATTTTTGCATTGCTGCTGTTTGTCGTCTTGCTTTGGGGCATCAATGTAGTGATGATCAAGTATCTGACGAAATTTTTTCCGCCGCTGGCCCTCGCGCCGATTCGCCTTGCACTTGCCAGTTGCCTGTTATTGCCGGTCGTCTTGTACAAGCAAGGCTATACCAAACCGCCCCGTTCCACAATGTGGACGATTGTCGGCGTCGCGACCTTCTCCATTTTCCTGCACCAAATCACTTTATCCTGGGGAATCGCTTTAACCAGCAGCAATCATGCTTCATTGATCCTGGCCTTGAACCCGATGCTGACGACCCTTTTATCCAGTGTTCTGATGAAAGAGCATTTTACCTTCTCCAAAGGGCTCGGCATTTTGCTGGGCTTCGGCGGCGTGGCGCTGGTTGTCTCCGGCGCTTCCCAAGGCGAATCGACCTTATTGGGCGATGCTTTCATGCTCGTTGCCACTCTTACGTTTGTCATCGGTTCGCTGTTCGTAAAAAAAAGCACGACAATTCTGTCGCCGCTGGTGGTAACGGCATACAGCCATGTACTGGCTTCTGTCGGGTTGCTCATCGCCGGCTTCTTTTTCAATCCGGTCTGGAGTTACCCAGGCGCCTTCGAACCATTTCCGCTGTTGGTTCTGTTGTTTTCCAGCCTGGTCAGCACGGCCCTGGGCGCTTTATGGTGGAACATTGGAATTCAAAGAGTTGGCGCCGCAACGGCCTCATTATTCCTGAACGGGCAGCCGATAGTCGGCATATTCGCCGCCTCAGTCTTTTTGGGGGAAACATTGTTCTGGGTTCATTATGTCGCACTGGGTTTGGTCATTCTGGGCGTTAGCCTGGGAACCGGCTTAATCGGCAAATCATCGCCGCGCTGATTTGCAAGCAATCTTCCTGCAAGTTTTTAATCGGAATTTAACCAGTTCTTAGCATTGCATTAACCCAGCTCTTCCCAATCTATGTCAGAATAGACATAGAAAGAAGCAAGGGAGGCTGAAACGTTAATGCAATCAGTATTTCGGAACAGAATCACTCTTTGGTTCATTGTGAGCGCGCTATTCTTTTTCGTAACTTCGCCGGGTAAATCGGCCGAAGCAACTCCCGTAAAAAACGTCATCGTCGTAATGATCGACGGGGCCGGCGCCACTCATTCAACTCTCGCCCGCTGGTATAACGGCGGACAGCCCTTGGTCGTGGAGCAACTCGTAAGCGGCGCGATCCGCACCTTCAGCGCGGAATCATTGATCACCGATTCGGCGCCGGCGGCTACGGCTTTCGCCACCGGCAACAAATCCAACACCAAATTTGTCGGTGTGCTGCCGGCCAAAACTACAATGCCTGGTGTCCCGCAGCTCTCTGCGGACTTGCGCTACAAACCTGTGGCCACCATCCTTGAAGCTGCCAAATTGCAGGGAAAATCGACCGGCCTTGTAGCAACCTCCAATATTCAGCACGCCAGTCCCGCCGGTTATTCTTCACACACGCACAATCGCGGCGACTATAA
>CAZRQI010000054.1:7460-10749 GCA_964602025.1 uncultured Veillonellaceae bacterium | reverse complement strand
TCCGGGAACCGGCAACAGCTCGTTAATTGGTCGGAACGGTTTTGATCAGTTCAAATTTGGTTCCCTTGATCACCGTGACCAACAGGTTCTTGCCGATGTCGTCCCCTTTGTCGTTGAATTTCGGGCTGCCCGTTACCAGCTTCAATCCGCTGGTCTTGGCGATCGCATCCCGCAGGGCGTCCGGTTTCACTCCATTGGCTTTCTTCACCGCGTCGGCGAGGATATAGACGGTGTCATACGCCTGCGCCGCGTGCGGAATCGGGTTTTCCTTGTACTTTTCCTTGTACTTGGACACAAACTCGTTGACTTTCGCGTCCGGCGAATCCGGCAGGAAAGTCTGGGTGAGGATCAAACCCTGCACGGCATCGCCGCCGAGTTCGATCAGCTTCTGGGCCGCCATGCCCGACGCGCCGAACAACTGCGCGTTGATTCCCAGCTGGCGGGCCTGTTTGCCGATCAGCGCCGCGTCCTGATACAACCCCCACATGAAAATGCCTTCGGCGCCGCCGTCCTTGATCGTCAGCAGTTGCGGCTTGAAGTCCTTGTCGCCGTTATTGTAGGTCGGCTTGGCCACCAGCTGCAGCCCTTCGCGCTGCGCCGCCGCCTCGAGCAGCTTCGCGCCGCTTTGGCCGTAGTCGTCGGCCGCCGTGAAGGTGGCGACCTTCTTGATCTTCAGCACTTCTTTCGCGTACTTCATCAGGGCGTTCGCCTGGAAGCCGTCGTTGACCGCCGTCCGGAAGATCCACTTGTTGCCCTGCTCGGTGATGGACGTGCCGGTCGAGCCCGCCGTCAGCTGCGGCAGCCCCGCCCGCGCGGTGACGACCATATCCGCCAGGGTCGCCGAACTGTGGATCGCGCCGATCAGAACGTTCACCTGCGACTGCTGGATGAGCTTGTTCGTGGCGCTGGCGGACTTGGTCGGATTGCCTTCGTCATCTTCGAAGAACACTTCCAGTTTCCAGTCTCCCGCCAGTTTCTTGGCGTTGATTTCGTCGACCGCCATCTGGACGGCTTTGCGCTGGCCCTGGCCGAGTTGCGCCGCCCCGCCCGATTCCGGGCCGACCACGCCGATTTTCAGGACTTTCTGCGAACTGGCGCCGCCGCCGCAACCGCTGAGCGCGAAAGCGCCGGCGACGAGCATACAGAGCATGACAAACAGGGCGGTAACTTTTTTGCGTTGGAACAACATGAACCCACCTTTCTTTTTTACCTTGCGGGACCGGCGCCTACTTTTGCAGCTGCCGGATCACTCTCACCAGATTGGCGACCAGATACTCATGATACACTTTGCCTTTTTCCGGGCAGGATTTGCTGGGCGATCCCGTCGTCCCGCCGGCCAGTTCCACCGCTTTCTTCTGGTCGGCCGCCGTGCTCGGCACGTAGCAAAGCGTGTCGCCGGCAAAGCAAGGATCGACCGAATACAGCTCGTGCGGAACCACCGGGTTGTCGACGGCCTTTTCCATGTGGACCAGGTCCGGGCGCTTGTAGAGGATCTGCGAAGTCTCGATCTCCTCCGAATGCCCCACCGGCCCGAAGTCCAGTTTCGCGATCAGTTCCTTCGACATGTAGGCGGGGTCGAACAGCACCACCTTGACTCCCAGCTGCCGCTGCGCCCGCTCGGCGCTCAGCTGCATCCAGGAAATGTTGACGATGCGGTGGCCGTTGATCACGATGAACTTGCGAAACCCATGCGCCTGAAGCGACTGAATGACATCATAAAGAAGCTCCGTCAAAATTTCCGGGCGGATGGTGATCGTCCCCGGCAGCACCATGTGATGCGGGCTCCAGCCGAACCATAGCGGCGGCGCGACGACCACGCCGGTTTCCTTGGCGGCGTCTTCCGCCAATAGCATCGCCACCATGGTGTCCGTGCCGAGCGGTAAATGGTTGCCATGTTGCTCCGTACTGCCCACCGGGATGATCACGACATTTTTGGCGGCCTGCCGCTGTTCATCCAGCTCCCGCCAACTGCAATCCTGCAACCAAACACTCATACTTTCGGTTCACTCCTGTTCCAAAATAAAATCACATATTATATATTACTATGGCCGTCCATTGTTCACAAGCACTTGTGCGCAGCACCGGCACAAAAAATCGCCGCCGAATGGCGACGAAACGCAAGGCGTCTATTAACACCGCTAATTACATTTTAAAATTATTCGCTGGATTTGTGAAAAAAGAAAACATCCTGATTTCATTGGCTTCAGCCACCAACCTCCTCACGCTATCAAAGCCCGTCGCGGTTGACCCCGCCGTCCGTGATAGTGATCGGCAGTCCATTGCCGGATTCCGGCCGCACAACCGATCCCGCACCTGCCGGCCTGGTCGGACTGGTTCCTTTGTCGGCGGTGGCTCGAGCGCTCCGATACGCTTCGCGCGTGGAAAATCCGTAGTTGGTGCCGCTGCTCGCGGGCGGATGGGAACCACCGAAGCCAGTCAGCGGGTTGGCTGTCAAGCGGGGATAGTCCTGCCCCTCATTAAACGTCCAGACTCCCTGATTCCATTGCGTATAGGTGGCTGAGCTCATCATGGCGGCGGTGTGAAGGCCGGCCTTCCCGGAATGCCCTCCGGCAGTATCCATGTCATAAAAACTGTTGTTGATCTTCAGGCTCGTTCCCCCGGAACCCACCAAGCCGCCATATTGGCTTAAAGATCCGACTTGAAGGCTACCGGAACTGTAACTGGTGTTGAGAACAAGGGTGTTCGAGTAGTAGCCCACCAGCCCGCCGACAAACAAGCCGCTAGAGGCACTTACCGAACCGTTGTTGTAACTGTCGTTGACCGTCAGAACATTGGTATTGCCGGCGCTCTTCCCCACCAGGCCACCCGTGGTGCTTCCGGTCAACGCGCTGGTATTGAAGCTTTGGTTGATCGTAAGATTGCCCGAATTGTCATTGATCCCCATCAATCCACCGACGTTCTTCTTCCCGCTTACGGTTCCGGTATTGGAGCTGTAGAGGAGGCTGGCCTGTCCGCCGACCATATTGCCGATAAGGCCGCCGGCATCGCCGCTTCCGGTCACTGCGCCGCTGTTGTGGAGCTTGCTGAATGTCTTGATGCCGACGCCGCTGACCGAGCCGATCAAGCCGCCAGTTTCGACACCGCCGGTCACCGTGGCGTTGCTGGAACAGTTCGTCAGTTCCGTCGTCCCGGTGATCTGCCCCGCCAGCGCTCCGACCAGATCGGAATCGCTGCCCTTGATGCTGCCGCCCCGCAGCCTGACGTTGCGGATGGATGCGCCGCTGGTTTTGCCGAATAAGCCGACGCCGCCATAGTGGACCTTGCTCAG
>CAZRQI010000054.1:0-7360 GCA_964602025.1 uncultured Veillonellaceae bacterium | reverse complement strand
CCGGGATCCGAGCCCGCGCTGTTGGTCGTCAGGCTGGCGTTCGTGCCGCCGTTCAACGTGTTTTGCAAACTGGTCGCCATAGTCGAATCGACGGTGATATCCACGGGGTCGATCAACCAGGTCCCGGCCTTGCCACGAGGAGCCGCCGCCGTGATGGAGGATTTTGCGTCGATGTTGACCGTCGCGCCCGAAGTTTCGATAAAGCCGCCGTTGCCGCCGCCGGGCGCCGAAGCATCCAGCTTGCCGGCGACATTCACCGCGCTCCCCTCCAGAACGATCTTGCCGCCGGCAGTGTTGATCGTCCGCACCTGCACTAGGCCGGTGTTGTTGACCACCGTCGACAGCAGGGCGTCTTTGGTGCCGGTGCTCATCAGTACGGTCCCGCCGTCGGCCAGCAGCTGGCCGGAATTCGTGACGCTACCGCCGCTGGCGGCTGGTTCCACACTGAAATTCAGCAATTTGTCGCCGCTGAAGTCCAGCGTCACCCGGTCGCCGGACACCAGACCCACGCTGCCGAGACGAGCGGCAACGACGCCTTCGTTCTGGACCCGCGGCCCGAGAAACACAACGTAACCCCCGTCAGCAGCGGCAATATTCGCCTGATTTACGACGGCGCCGACCGAACCGGTTTTGCTGAACCGGTATTTGCCGGCAAGAAAATCATTGTCCGCCAGATTCAAGGTAGAAGCCACCAACCCGCCGACGCTCACCTGCGCGCCGGGCGCAAACAAAATGCCGTTCGGGTTGATCAGGAACACTTTGCCGTTGGCGGTCAAGGTTCCGTAAATTGCGGAAGCTTCCGAACCCAAGACGCGGTTGAGTGCGACGGAAGATGCGGACGGCTGGACAAACCGGACGGTTTCGCCACTGCCGATGCCGAACTTGTTCCAGTTGATCGCTGTTTTCGCGCTCGTCTGATGGATCGTGACACCTGTGGCGCTGTTCGTAACGGTCGCCGAACCGGCTGTCACCGTCGCGCCTGACGGCGCCGCCTGGGCTGCGGCGCAAGGCCCCAACGCCAACAGGATACTCACGCCGAACGCGGCCATTTTATTGCCCAGCATCGGAAACGCTCTTGTCATCGTGAACCCTCCCCGCTGAATATTGCTCAGAAATACTTGACGACCTGCAGCCACAGCCGGCCCGCTTTATCGTGGTCGGACACGGCCGCTTCGGCGCTGGTTTTCCAGGCATAGTCGAGCCGCAGACTATAATCGTCGCCCCTCGTCCAGAGAACGCCCAGCCCCGCGCCGGAAAGACTGTGGTAATTGGCGTCGCCGCTGCCGAACCAGGGATTTTTGTTTAGCCTGACCGCACCGCAGTCAAAAAATCCATTGACAAAGAAATTGCTTTTTGCGCTGGACAAACCGGGAACCAACAGCCGCAGTTCGCCGCTCAGCCGGTATCCCTGATCGCCGGTGGCTTCACCCTGGGGATAGGCGCGCACGCCGCCGGGACCGCCCAAATAGAATTTTTCCGCCGTATCCAGATTCTTGTCCGCCAGCTGTCCGGCAAAATTCAGCAAGAGTTGCAGATTTTTGCGCAGAAACTGCTGGCGCTGGTAAGTGAACAACAGTTTGCCGAATCCGCCGGCGGTCCGGGCCGTCGCCTCATCGTCGGCAGCTGCCTCCGCGTCATCAAAACCGATGTTACCGCGGCTGTAGATGAACGAAAAGGCGTTGCTGCCGCCCCCGCCCCAGTGATCGTCGAAACTGCCGGATAGACCAATGTTCCAGAGATTGTCCCGCCGCGGAATATGGGAATCCGCGGTTTCGATGTCGTCTCTCAGTCGTTTATGGTCAAAGCCGAGATTGGCATTGAGCGTGAAAGCGCGGCGGCGGATCAGCGGATAATGCAGAGCGATGCTGGTTGTGTTGGCCTTGCCGGTGGCATTCATATCGGCAAACGCGTCGCCCAGGCTGTAATTGACCTGCGACTGCCGCAGCGTCGCCCGAAGCCCGTCGCGTCCCAGAGGAACACCGTAGCTGATGTCGTAATTGTTCAGACCATTGAAGGAGGTCAAGCCGAGGAGGCTGAGAACGTCGCCGAACCCGCTGAGGTTGTTGTAGCTGACTTGGGCTCCATAACGGACATTGCCTGTATAACGGCTGCCCCAGTTGTCGATGTAAGTCGCGCCGGTGACTGGTTTGGCGTCAACAGCCTCGATGATCAGGTCGGCGGTTCCCTGTCGCCGTCCCGGAGACAGAGTTGTGCGCACGGTCAGTCCTGGAAAATCGCCGGCCAACAGCAGCGCCCGTTCCAGTGGGTCGCGGCGGATGATCTCGCCTTCCCGAACCGCATGAAACAGACTGCGCAGAAAAGCGTCGTTCACATTGGCGTTGCCGCGGATGGCGATCCTGTCGTAACGGCCGGGGATGATGCCGAAAGCGACGATCCCGTCCTCAACCTGCTGGGGCAGCAGATGCGCAAACGCCACCAAAAATCCCTGCTGCCGGAGGTGTGCAGTCAGGCGGGCGGCTAAGTCGCCGAGTTCTCTCAGCGTCAGTTCCTTGCCGGCCTCCCCCTGCAGCAAAGCCTGCAGGGCAGCAGGCGGCGCCGGGCTGTCGCCGTCGATTCGGAAGCCGCGAACCAGAATTCGGGGCCCGCCGGCCGGCAAGGGACCTGCCGGTTTGTCCGGTTCGATCCTCGTCGCCGGAACGGCTGGTTTCGGCGGCTGCAACAAGGACGGCGGCTGGGACGGGCTCAGTAGGCTTTCCCTGTCTGGAGCCCCCGGGGAAGAAGCGGCAAGGGCGATTCCGGTCCATAACGTCAGAACAACCAGACAAACAGCACTCAGGATGCGAAGACCGCATTTCCGGGCACGAACTATCAAAGCGGCGTCTCCTTCCGTTTCCATGCGGCGAATGTTTCCGCAGCGGGCATTTCGCCGGTAGATGCTTAATAATATCAGTAGTCTTCTGCAAACAATTGTAACTTCCTGCCTGGAAGGTTTTAGAATTTAAATTTCATTCCCCTCGGGCGCTATCAAATAAGAAACATAAATTAGGTTGCAGTTTCGGCGGTTTTGAACTTTCACAACCCCCTCGGGTTCCGAAGTGTTTTCGTCCCAGCATCGATTTCTGCTGCAGAAAAAACGGCGATTCCGGCGATTCCTTTAAAAGGCGATTCCTTTAAAATAGGTGTATAATAAAACAGATCTACTATTTTCCCCTACAGGGAGGAACAGACATGAGCATGAAAACAAATCCGGACGACTTGATGACGACCCAGGAGTTTGCGGAGTACTATCGATGCTCGCTTGATACAGTGGTACGATGGTGTAACTCCAAAGAATGGCGGATTCACCGGTTTGCCAAAAAAGACGGCGGTCGCTGGCTGGTCAAGCGAACCAGAGTGATAAACTTTTACAGCCATCCCGCAAATCCATCATAAATCACAACAGGCGAAGATCCCGCGAATCTCCGCCATGAATAAGAGCATAACAAAACCCCAGCCAGCTACCCTTCAATGGATAAACTGACTGGGGTTTTTTTTGATATTTTCCGCACCCCAACGCACGGCAACGCACGGCAACCGCATAATAGTGATTTTGAAATCGCCGATATCACGCCACTTTCAGGCGGTTAACGCACACATCAACGCACAGCAACACATTGGCATCATTGCCGGACTTGATAATAAGCATATCGTCCTTTGCCCACCAATTCCAGTTCGCCTCTATCCACCATCCGCTGCAGAATTCGATACGCTTCCGCAGTCTCAACATTGCATATCTCCATTACATTCTTCCGTTCGACTCGTCCATGCGCTCTGACAAATTTTCGCACCCGCTGTTCTTGTTCTTCATAATCAAGTCCCACTGCCCGCACATATCCGGCAGGATTTCCTTCCGCTGCATAGACCTTGGCCGTAAAGTGATAACTGCGGCCCTTTTTATTTCCGGAAGCCTCCACCCAGCCTCGTTCCACCAAGTTTTCCAGTAAAGCCCGCGCAGAATTTATATCGCGCTGAATGGCTTTGGCCAAAGCCGCGGAATCTGTGCGTCGACAAAAAAACAAATGATTCAACGCCATTAACTGATCGAGTGGCAACGGTTTTCCTGTCGCCTTCTCTTCTTCGTAAACCAGCCGGGTAAACTCCAACGAAGGTCTTCCTCCAGGCAATACCACCCGCACACCGTAATTATCAGATCGCGAATAATCCGGCGCCGGTCGGCCGAACCGCAACTGCCCCTGATAAATACGATCCACGCCACGTGCAGTCCTTTCCACCAATCCCAGTCGTTTAAAAATATCCACCAGCAACGGATTGCGTGACAGTGGTTCATGGTAAATCAGATTTTCCAATGTAATACCCGGCATAAATCCGCCTGGATTGGTAATCAACAAATGATCGGACCGCCATTGAATGAAAATTTCTCCCCGCAACGCGTAGTCACGATGAACGATTGCATTAAGCAAGGCTTCGCGAAAACCCATCTGTGAATAGGTGGGAATCGATAGTCGAAATAACCCGGCCATGACCTCTTGCTCCTGGTTATGTGCAGCAAATCGCTGCTCCACTGCTTCCAGCGTCGCCAACAATGGTTGCCGGAAAGAATCATTCACCCGCACTTCGTCCCGTTCATCAATTTTTTGAAACAAAACATGATGCATCGGTAACGTGCGGCGCAATACAGCCTCACGACCTGCAACCAACAGCCCTGCAATAGTCGGGCGCAAAACGTTGCCGTCTGTCGCAACCATCCCCAGCGCCTTGGCCAGTTCCATCGTATCCAGACCAACCAAGGAAGCATCACTGCGGCCTACATTTCTATCTATCATTTGCCTGGCACGCTCGAGTTCCAGTGGATCCAGCGCAGTCCAGTCCAAGTCGTGAATCATTTGCTCAGAGTAATCAATTTGCCTTTGCTGGGACAACAGGCTTGTCACTTGATAAGGATACAGCGGCCGCGTTTCGGGTCCTTGTGCGGTCAATTCACGCCGAACCATCTTGCCGGATGCGGTAGCGTAAAATACTCCCTGCACGGATAGCACCTTCACCACCATGACCCGCCGGTCCGAAAGTTGCACCACTTCAGATTCAGTGGAAATCGGCGGTTGTGTGTTATTGAAAATATAGGCTCGCAACGGCTCCGGCCGTTGGTCTTGCCTGAGCGGACTCAAGCCTGTGATACGTCCATCATTTTCAACCCCAAGCAAAAGGTACCCGCCGCCGGAATTAGCCAGTGCAACCACTTCGGCAAGAAGCGATTCACCCTCCATAATATGTTCCCCCTTGGCGCCGCTGCGGTCTGATTTGAATTCGACCGTCAACTGCTCCCCGGCGGAGATCATGGCCTGTAGTGCCGTCAATTCCATAATGATGCTGCCCTTTCAAAGAAGTTATTACCCATTTTTACTGTTACTCGAACATTTTTCACGAATAAAGTCGAACATCGGCCGGAACGCTTCAAAATAATCTTTCTCTACTGTGGGAACAATGTTTTCCGCAAAGTGCGCTTTATTTGAATCGGAAACAAAAATGATATAGCTTCCACCCACGCAAGGTTCTTCCATGTAGTACGATATCGTCAGTCGGCTTCGTTCCAACACAAAACATTATTTCTACTTCTCTTTATGTTTTTATTTCCCTGCCCATGCACTCAACAATTTGTCAAATATCAATCCAGTATCTCTTGCGCCTTGTCCAAGCCAAAAAAAGCCGGAGCTGCATTTAAGTAGCCCCGGCCCATTTTTTCGGCAAACACCTATTTTCACATCGGCATGGAAAAGGTCATGATCTGCAGCGAGCTGCCGGAACGAACCAGGCCCACCGTGTAGGCGGTCCCGTCAATAATTTTCATATACCCCTCGGTATCCGAGTCCTCCTGTTTCGCAAATCCGGCGCCGCGCAGCGTGGCGCGATACTGGTTCAGCGCCGCTTCCGACACACCGACAAAGGCGATCGCATACATGCCGTCTCCCATGTGGACCGTTTCCTTGAAAGTCCCGCCCGAGAACACGGGAATAGGCCCGGCATTTGACGGCCAGACCAGATTGTTGTTTCCCGCCGGAGCTTTCTTGGCTGCTGCCGGGTTATTGGCAATAACGGTAGTCAGTTCCGGGCTGAAAGATGCGGTGACTTTGACGCCGCCCCGGTTGTACACCATCATCGCATCCCGCAGCGAATCCTGGCTCAGCGCAAACCCGGCCCGGACGAGGTCGCCGCAATACGCGTCAAAATCCGCCTTGCTAAAATCTTTGATGTTGACCACCGCAACGACCCCCTGGGTCATCGTATCGCCGGTAGAACTGCGGTTATCGGCCAGCGTTACCGTTCCGCGCGAAGATGTGGGAACTCCCCATGCCTGAAACTCTCCGGGCCAGGACAGGCCCTCCGCCGAGACCCCCGAGACAGTCACAACAACCAGCAGCACCAGCACCAACCCTGCGATACGTTTCAACTTTCATCCATCCTTTTCAACATTTGGCAGATTCTCTGCATTACCGGATAATTATTCGGCCCCCGGATCGATTTTCCCTGCCGCAAAATCGGTGCTCTAGGCTATTTTCTTTGAAAATAGGTGTATAATAAAAAAGATCTACTATTTTTCCCTACAGGGAGGAACTGACATGAGCATGAAAACAAATCCAGACGACTTGATGACGACCCAGGAGTTTGCGGAGTACTATCGATGCTCGCCTGATACAGTGGTACGATGGTGTAACTCCAAAGAATGGCGGATTCACCGGTTTGCCAAAAAAGACGGCGGCCGCTGGTTGGTCAAGCGGACCAGAGTGATAAATTTTTACTGCCATCCCGCAATCCCATCATAAATCACAACCGGCGAAGAAGTCACTGCGAATCTCCGCCATGAATAAGAGCATAACAAAACCCCGGCCAGTTATCCTTCAACGGATAAATTGACTGGGGTTTTGTACTTTTATTCCTCTTCGTCTTCCTTCAGCTCGATGCTCTCCCCGTCGAGTTTCCCGTCCCAGGCGACCTCCGCCAGCGGTTCGTCCGCTTCGTCTTCCATCGCCAGGATCGCCGCTACCCGGTGGATGATATCGTGCGCTTCTTCGACGCGTTTCTCGGCGGCGGGGGAGTCCTGTTCTTCGTCTTCGGCCACGTCCTCGACCGCACCGATCACTTCACCGATCTGGCCGATCCGTCGCTGCGTCAGATTGTCTTGCGACGCCAGCGGCTGGTAGGCCGCCAGCAGCACCCGGATGATTTTCGTAATGTCCGTCAAAAGCATGTTGATTCCTTCTTTCTATATATATAATGAGTTGATCTATCGGAAAATGGCGCAATGAAAAGGAGGTTGGGGTGAGAGATACGGGGTGCGTGAAAAGTGAACCGTGCAATTCGCCGATGAAACCGGGACGATTTTGCGGCAAAATTGGCACGGATG
>CAZRQI010000053.1:8216-11058 GCA_964602025.1 uncultured Veillonellaceae bacterium | reverse complement strand
TTCCCGATGACCGGGCCGTTGCCGGGGTCGCCGTCCACGGTGTGGACGATTTCGCCATCCTTGCTTTGGACGGTCAATACCGGCAGTTCGTTGAGCGTTCCCGTGTCGCAGGGCTGGCCGCCGCCTTCCGGATAAAAGGCGGTGCAGTCGAGAATGACGGCGAACCGGCCGTCGCCCAGCGGCGTTTTGCGGAGAATGGCGGCAGAGAATTCCTGAAGATAGGGGTCACGATAATAAAGTTTTTCAGTCGGCAATGGCGGATCCTCGCTTTTCTTTTTATTCTTGCCAGGTCGCCAGGATGCGGCCGAAGTACAGGGTGTGGAAGTCGCCGTTGCCATAGAAGGCTTCTTTCAGAGTGCTTTCCAGCGGTTCGGGGTTCATCGGCTGCTGGAAGACCACTTTGCATTCATAGTGCAGGCCGGCGCCGGCGATCATCGGTGCGCCAACTTTTACGCCTGGCAGTTTTTCCAGGCCGGCGGCGGCGAATTTGTCGAATTCGCGGCCCGATTTGCTGCCGCAGACCGCCAGCGCCTTGGCCATGTCGGTGCGGGGAACGCTGACCGTGAATTCGCCGCTGGCTTCCAGCAGGCCGAACGTGAACCGCGACGGGCGGACCAGGACGGAAAAGATGGGTTGTCCCCAGATGACGCCGACTGTGCCCCAACCGATGGTCATGACGTTGTCGCGCCCGCCGTGGCTGACGGTCAGGAACGCTCCTTTGGGCAGGGTCTGGATGACTTGCGGTGCATATTGATCAAAAGTGATTTCTTTCATTTTTTGCATCCTCCTTGTTATTGCGGTCGGGATTTGCCCCTATAAAAATATTGGCGGTTTGCGGAAAAAATCCTTGTTTCGGCGGGCAGGGATTTTCACCGAGAACGCCATAATTTCGGGGTGTATCGTGGCAAAAGACAAACGTACTAAATAAAGCTTGCGTTATTTGAAAGTATACAGTATAATCAATTATAAATTATTACAGACCAACGCAATGAACGGGATACTGCTGGGCGCAGGATTTCAGAGAGCCGCCGGTTGGTGCGAGGCGGCAATCCGCACAGACAGGTCCACCCGTGAGCGGCCGGTGATGAATCAGGACGGGGACCGCCCGATACAGCGGACAGAGTAGGCCGGAAATCCGGCAACTTGGGTGGCACCGCGGGAGAACCTCTACCTCTCGTCCCTGATTTGGGGACGGGAGGTTTTTATTTACCGCAAAACACAAATTAGGAGTGATCAACATGACGACAACAAACAGAGCGTACAATTTCAATGCCGGCCCTTCGGCCTTGCCGTTGTCCGCGTTGGAAAAAGCCCAGGCCAATCTGCTGAATTTCTGTTGCACAGGCATGTCCCTGTTGGAAATGAGCCACCGCAGCAAGGAATACGAGGCGGTCCACAATCACACGATCGCGCTGCTGCGGGAGTTGCTGACGATTCCGGAAGACTACGAGGTGTTGTTTCTACAGGGCGGCGCCAGCCTCCAGTTTGCGATGATTCCGATGAATTTTCTGCCGACCGGCAAAAAAGTCGCCTACGTGACTACCGGCGCCTGGTCGGAAAAGGCCCTGGCCGAAGCAAAGAAACTGGGCGACACCCAGGAAGCCGCGACGACCAAACCGACCAACCACAACCGGATTCCGGCCACCACTGAACTAAAATACGATACGGACGCCGCCTATCTGCACCTCACCTCCAACAACACGATCTTCGGCACGCAGTGGCGGGAGTTCCCCGACACCGGCGCCGTTCCCCTCATCGCCGACATGTCGAGCGATATCCTGTCGCGGCCGTTCGATGTCCGCAAGTTCAGCCTGATCTATGCCGGAGCGCAGAAGAACCTCGGCCCGGCAGGCGTGACGCTGGTCATCGCGAAAAAGGATTTCCTGGCGACCGCCAATCCGAATATCCCGACGATGCTCCGTTACAGCACCTTCGCCAAGGAAAACTCCCTCTACAACACGCCGCCGACGTTCGGCATCTACCTGATGGGACTGGTGCTGGACTGGGTCAAGGAAGAGGGCGGACTGGCGGCGATCACCCGCCGCAACGAAGAAAAAGCCGCTTTGATCTACGACGCCATCGACGCCAGCCAGGGCTTCTACACCGGCCACGCCGAACCGGCCGCCCGGTCGCGGATGAACATCACCTTCCGCTTGCCGAACGAGGAGCTGGAGAAGAAATTCCTGGCCGAAGCGAAACTGGAAGGCTTCGTGGGGCTGGCCGGCCACCGTTCCGTCGGCGGCTGCCGGGCCTCGGCCTACAATGCGGTGCCGGTGGCGGCCTGCCAGGCGCTGCGTGACCTGATGCTGAAGTTCCAGAAGGAAAACAGCTAAGCGGAAGCCGTCGATTTTTGACAAAGACGAGTGTAGTTAGCATAAAGTTTGGAGGAGAAGAACACCATGCCGAAAATTTTAGTCAGCGATCCAGTCGCCAAAGCCGGCGTTGAAATTCTGGCCAAGGAATATCCGGTCGACAGCAAACAGAAGCTGACGCCGGAGGAACTCATCGCCCTCATTCCCGAATACGACGCACTTGTTGTGCGCAGCGAGACCAAAGTCACCAAGGACGTCATCGCCGCCGCGAAGAACCTCAAGGTCATCGGCCGGGCCGGCGTCGGCGTCGACAACATCGACGTAGAAGCCGCCACCCAGCGCGGCATCATCGTCCTCAACGCCCCGGAAGGCAATACCGTCGCGGCGACCGAGCACACCATCGCCATGATGATGGCGCTCGCCCGCAACGTGCCGCAGGCTTACTGCTCGTTGCAGAACGGCCTGTGGGAACGTTCGAAGTTCGTCGGCGTGGAAGTGCGGGGCAAGACCCTCGGCATCCTCGGCATGGG
>CAZRQI010000053.1:5778-8116 GCA_964602025.1 uncultured Veillonellaceae bacterium | reverse complement strand
CGACCTGATGGCGGCCATCGACGAGGGAATCGTGGCGGGCGCGGCCATCGACGTGTTTGAAAAAGAGCCGGTCGATCCCAACCATCCGCTGCTGAAATGCCCGAAGGTCATCGCCACCCCCCACCTCGGCGCGTCCACCGCGGAAGCCCAGGTCGGCGTTGCGGTCGATGTGGCCCACGGCATCCTGGCGGCCCTGCGCGGCGAACCGGTGACGACGGCGGTCAACATGGCGCCGATTCCGGCCCATGTGCTGGAAGTCATCCGGCCCTATTTCACACTGGCCGAGCGGATGGGCTGCCTGGCGGCGACGTTGGCTCCCGGCCGGGTTCAGGCGATCGACGTCGAATTCGCCGGCAATATCAGCGACGTGGATACCAAGATGCTGACGGTGGCCGTGATCAAGGGCGCGCTCAGCCCGTTCCTGCAGGAATCGATCAACTACGTCAACGCGCCGGGCATGGCCAAGAGCCGCGGCATCAAGATCAAGGAAGTCAAAATCAAGGAAACCGACAACTTCGCCAACCTGATCAAGGTCCGGGTCACCACCGACAAGGACTACTGCTGCGTGAAGGGAACGCTGTTCGGCAACGAAGGCCGGATCGTCATGATCAACGATTACCGGGTGGATTTCGTGCCGAAGGGCTGGCTGATGATCGGACCCCATATCGACCGTCCCGGCATCATCGGCAAGGTCGGCACGATCCTCGGCTCGAGCGGCATCAACATCGCCAGCATGCAGGTCGGCCGCAGCGAAAAGGCCGGCAACCAGATGATGGTGCTGGCGGTGGAGTCGATCATTCCGCAGGATGTGCTGGAACAGCTGAAAGCGGTGGACGGCATTCTGGGCGCGACGATGGTCACGTTCGAATCATTGAGCATTTGACGAAAAACTGAGGATAAGGAGTGAAAACCATGGCCACAGTGAAACCTTTCCGGGCCCTGCGGCCGGTGGCGGCCGTCGCCGCGGAATTTGCCTCCCTGCCTTATGATGTGATGGATACGGCCGAAGCGCGGGAAATGGTGGCGCAGAAACCGCGGAGCTTTTTGCGGGTCACCCGGGCGGAAGTCGATCTGCCGCCGGCAACCGACCCCCATGCGCCGGCAGTCTACGCCCAGGCCGGCAAAAAACTGGCGGAGTATGTAGCCGACGGCTTGCTGCAGCGGGAGGAAACCGCCTGTTACTATGTATATCGGCAAAAGATGGGCGAATTCGTCCAGACGGGGCTGGCCGCGGTATGCACCGTCGCGGAATACGAGGCGGGCATCGTCCGCAAGCATGAACTGACGCGCCCGGACAAGGAACAGGACCGGGTCGATCATATCCTGGGAACCGGGGCCCAGACCGGCCCTGTGTTCCTCGTGTACCGGCAGGATCCGGTCATTGCCGCCGAAGTGGCCAAGGTCACGGCCGGCGCGCCGGTGTATGATTTTACCGCGGAAGATGGCATCCATCACACATTGTGGGTGATGGAGGATCCGACGGCGATCGCCGCCGTGGCGCAGGCCTTTGCCGCCAAGGAGCGCCTGTATATTGCCGACGGGCATCACCGCGCGGCGGCGGCCGCCCGGGTCAGCCGGCTGAGCGCGGGCAAACAGGCCGGATCATTTCTGACCGTGCTGTTTCCCGACAACGAAGTCCATATTTTGGACTACAATCGGGTCATCTACGACTGGGGCGGCCTCACTACCGAGGACTTTCTGAAACGGATTGCGGCGAAGTTCATCGTCGAGCCGATCCGGGCCAATGTCGCCAACACCGGCAAACCGGACCGCCTGCATACTTTCGGCTTGTATCTGGACGGCGCCTGGTACCGTCTGACGCCGAAGCCGGGCAGCTTCGACCATGCCGACAAACTGGCGCGTCTGGATGTGAACATTCTGCAGAACAATCTGCTGGGACCGATCCTGGGTATCGCCGATCCCCGCACCGACAAACGGATCGGCTTCGTCGGCGGCATTCGCGGCATGGCCGAACTGCGCCGCATGGTCGACTCGGGTCGGGCCGAGGTGGCGTTCTCACTGTATCCGACCTCGATCGGCGAATTGATGGCGGTGGCCGACGCCGGCGACATCATGCCGCCGAAATCGACCTGGTTCGAGCCGAAACTACGGGACGGCATCGTGATCCACACCCTGGACTGAAACCAAGAACCCTGCGCCGCCGGACAACCGGCGGCTTTTTTGCGCGATTTTTCCGACAGGTTGTTCCATAAACCGGGGAAGCTGTAATACAATGAGAGCGGGGAGAACGACCGCGATCACCATTTATGAATATGATGATTGGAAGGATGATGGCCATGCTAATTCTCGTCTGCAACGTCGGCAGCACTTCGCTGAA
>CAZRQI010000053.1:5209-5768 GCA_964602025.1 uncultured Veillonellaceae bacterium | reverse complement strand
AACCGGGGAAGCTGTAATACAATGAGAGCAGAGAGAACGACCACGACCACCACGAGGTATATTTCGATGGAGAAAGGATGATGGCCATGCTAATTCTCGTCTGCAACGTCGGCAGCACTTCCTTGAAGTACAAACTGTTCAACATGCCGAACACCGACATCCTGGTCGAAGCCAAAATTGAACGGGTCGGCAGCCGCGACAGCGCGATTTTTTCCTACCGCAACAACGGGAACGGGGCCAAAGAGGAACTGACCGGACTCAGCGTGCCCACCTACACCGAGGGGATCAACCTGTTCCTGAAGTATCTGACGGACTCGCGGACCGGCGCGCTCCAATCCGTGGAACAGATCGACGCGATCGGGTTCAAGACGGTCATTGCCAAGGGCTATTACGGCATCCACGAACTGACGGACGAAGTGATCGCGGCCATGGAAGCCTACAACAGCGTCGCGCCGGCTCACAATCCGCCATATATCGAGGCGATCCGCAAGTTCCGGGAAATCCTGCCGGGACGGCTGTTGGTTGGCGTGTTCGAAACCGCCTTCCACACGACGATCCC
>CAZRQI010000053.1:0-5199 GCA_964602025.1 uncultured Veillonellaceae bacterium | reverse complement strand
ACGGAAAATGTACGCCATTCCCTACGAATGGTACGAAAAATATGGCATTCAGCGCCTCGGTTTCCATGGGGCGTCGCACGGCTTCATTTCCCGCCAGGTCCGGCAGCGCTACGGCGAAAACTATCGGCTCATTTCCTGCCACCTCGGCGGCAGTGGCTCGCTCTGCGCCATCGAAAACGGCAAGTCGGTGGATACCAGCTTCGGGTTTTCGCTGCAGACCGGCATTCCGCACGCCAACCGCGCCGGCGACATGGACTCCTACATCATCCCCTTCCTGTTGGATCAGGGACTGACAATGGACGAGATCCTCAAGGGCATCGACAAGAACGGTGGCATGCTCGGGGTTTCCGGCGTGAGCAACGACCTGCGCGACATCGAGGAGGCGGCCGCCGCCGGCAACGGGCGGGCGCAACTGGCCATCGACGTGTTCTGCGAGAGCATCGTGAAGTACATCGGCGCTTTTTATGCCGTGCTGGGCGGCCTGGACTTCCTGGTTTTCACCGGCGGGATCGGCGAAAACTCCGCCACCGTCCGCGGCAAGGTTTGCCGACGTCTGGCGCATCTGGGCATTCGCCTGGACGAGGCGGCCAACGCGGCCGGACCCAAGGACCGCGTCGTTTCCACCGGCGATTCGCCGGTGAAGGTCTGCATCATTCCGACCAACGAGGAGATCGGCATTGCCCAGGACATCCTGGACAATTTTAAGCGGTGAGGGAGGAGACCCGATGATTCCATTACTTGGCGTTGTGGCCGCGGCGTTGTTGATGGCGTTTGGCGATGCCGGCGGACAGGATGCGCTGTTTCTGACCGGCGGCGTCATGCTTCTCGTGTTTGGCGGCATGTTTTTCCGGCGACGGTAAGCCGCTCCGGTCCCTTTTGTAAAAAGTCCCGGAAAAACCGGCCGGGAGGCAGGAAAAAACCTATGGACGCAAAATACTTATAGTATAAAGAAATACAGCCTATTTTGAGCGTTGGAGGGGAGAAAAACAATGGCAATCAAAAAAGTATTGGTAATCGGCGCCGGACAGATGGGCAGCGGTATCGCCCAGGTTATGGCCCAGGGCGGCATGGACGTGGTCCTGCAGGACATCGAGCAACGTTTCGTCGACAAAGGCATGGCCGGCATCGAGAAGAATCTGGCCAAGCTGGTTGAAAAAGGCAAGATGACGGCCGAAGAAAAAGAAGCGGTTTCCAAGCGCCTGTGCGGCGTAGTGGAACTGGACGCGGCCGCCTGCAATGTCGATCTGGCGATCGAAGCCGTCGTCGAAAACATGAACGTGAAAAAAGCCATCTTCCAGAAACTCGACAGCCTGTGCCCGCCGCACGCGATTCTGGCGTCGAACACTTCCTCGCTGCCGGTCACGGCGATCGGCGCGACCACGCAACGCCCGACTCAGGTTTGCGGCATGCACTTCTTCAACCCGGCGCCGGTGATGGCGCTGGTGGAAGTCGTCAAAGGGCTGGCGACCAGCGACGAGACCGTCCAGACGGTGTACGACCTGGCGAAACAGTTCGGCAAAACGCCGGTCAAACTGAAAGACTTTCCCGGCTTCGTCGGCAACCGGATCATGATCCCGATGATGAACGAAGCGATGCAAACCCTGTTCGAAGGCGTGGCGACCGCCGAAGAGATCGACATCGTGGCTAAGAGCGGGTTCGGGCATCCGATGGGACCGTTGGCGCTGTCGGATATGATCGGCCTGGATACCATGCTGTACATCATGGAAGTGTTGTACGAAGGGTTCGGCGATCCGAAGTACCGTCCCTGCCCGCTGCTGCGCAAATATGTGGAAGCCGGTTGGCTCGGCCGCAAGACCGGCCGCGGGTTCTACGACTACTCGAAATAAGGGAAAGGGTGAAGTAACGGGATGAAGAATTATAAAAACCTGTTGTTTGAAAATCAGGACGGAATCGGCATTCTCACCATGAACCGGCCGGCGGCGCTCAATGCGTTGAACGCCGAAACCGTTGGCGAATTGGGTGAAGCTCTCTGCGAAATCGGCAAGGATGCTTCCGTGAAGGTCGTGATCCTCACCGGCGCCGACCGGGCGTTCGTTGCCGGGGCGGACATCAAGGAGATGCTGCCGATGACGGCGGCGCAGGCCCAAGCTTGGTGCCAGTTCGCCCAGTCCGTGTTCAATCAGATTGAAACGATGCCGCAGCCGGTGATCGCCGCGATCAACGGATTCGCACTGGGCGGCGGCTGCGAATTGGCGATGGCCTGCGATATCCGCCTAGCTTCCGAAAAAGCCAAATTCGGCCAGCCGGAAGTATCGCTCGGCATCATTCCCGGATTCGGCGGCACCCAGCGCTTGCCGCGCTTGGTGGGCAAAGGGATTGCGAAAGAACTCATCTACACCGGGGACATGATCGACGCGCAGGAAGCCTGGCGCATTGGCCTGGTGAACAAGGTGACGACCGCCGAAGAACTCCTGCCGACAGCCAAAATCATGGCGCAGAAGATCATGTCGCGCGGCATCTACGCCGTCCAGATGGCGAAGGTGGCGATCCATAACGGCCTGAACACCGATCTGGCCACCGGTTCGAACTTCGAAGCGGCCTTGTTTGGCGTGACCTGCGCCACGGAAGACAAGACGGAAGGCATGACGGCGTTCGTCGAAAAACGCAAACCGGTATTTCCCGGGAAATAAAAACAGGAAACATTAAAGAAGAGAAAACGCCCCTGTATGGTTTGCATACAGGGGCGTTTAGGCAGGAGGCAAAAGCATGGCGAATTTCGCTCCCCTGAAACGCGAAGGCTGCGTACTCGTCGTGGTCGATTTTCAGGAGAAACTGTTGCCGGCCATCTATGATTTTACAGCCGTGCTGGACCGGGCAGTAAAAATGGTTACAGCCGCGCACACGATGAACGTGCCGGTGCTGTTCACCCAGCATTATACGCCGGGGCTGGGGCAGACGCACGAAGCATTGCGGAAGCTGCAGCCGGAATTTTCCTATGTCGAGAAAAACATTTTCAATAGCTTCGGTGCGCCGGATTTTGCCGCCCAACTGGAAGCGCTGCAAGCGAAGACGCTGGTGATGCTGGGGATCGAGGCTCACATCTGCCTGATGCAGACCGCGCTTGGCGCACTGGAACGCGGCTATGACGTCCATGTGCTCGCCGACTCATCCGGCTCCCGCAAAGCCGCCAACAAGGAGATCGGTCTGGCGCGGCTCCGCCAGGCGGGGGCGATCATCAGCGCGACCGAGCTGACGATCTACGAATGGATGGTCCGCTCTGACTCCGACGATTTCCGCGCGCTGCGGAATTTGCTGAAATAGGAGGGTAAAATGGAACTGCTGCAGGCCATCAAAGAGCGGCGCACGATCCGGCGGTTCAAACCGGAGCCGGTGCCCAAAGAACTGTTGGAACAACTCATCAAAGACGCGATGTGGGCGCCATCGGCCATGAATACCCAGCCATGGAAGTTCATCGTCCTGACCGGCAAGTCGCGTCAAGAACTCATTTCAATTTCGGAGGGGTGCATCGACGAGCTGGATGAACGAATGAAAATCCTGTTCAATGAGAAGATGCGGGGCATGGTGCGCGGCTATTTCCGCGATTTCGGCGGCGCGCCGGCCGTGGTGGTCGTGCTGTCGTCCCTGCCGGCGGAGGAGGTCTACCGGAAGGGAAGCCTGTTTTCCAGCAGCGCCGCCTTGCAGAACTTTCTGCTGCTGGCCCATGAGGCGGGACTCGGCGCCTGCTGGATGACGGGACCGCTGTGGGTGGAGCAGGCGATTCTATCCTATCTGGGATATCCGGACTGGGGTCTGGTGGGGATCACGCCGGTCGGTTGGCCGGATCAGAGTCCGCCGACGCCGCCGCGCAAACACGAAACGATCGAGTGGCGGGACTGAGCCGGGACCTCCTTAATAAAACAATATTAAAAGAAAGAAAAGAGGGTTCTGTTGTGAAACAAGTTATTAATACCAATCAGGCTCCCGGGGCAATCGGCCCTTACTCCCAAGCCATTAAAGCGAACGGTTTCCTGTTCGTATCCGGGCAGTTGCCGGTAGTTCCGGCAACCGGCCAATTTGCCGAAGGCGGCGTATCGGGGCAAACCCGCCAATCGCTGGAGAATGTCAAGGCGATTCTGGCAGCTGCCGGCTGCACGCTGGACGATGTCGTCAAAACCACCGTCTTCATCAAGGACATGAATGACTTTGGCACGGTGAACACGGCCTACGCCGAATATTTCAAACAGGATTGCCCGGCCCGCGCCTGCATCGAAGTAGCACGTTTGCCGAAAGATGCTCTGGTGGAAATCGAGGTCATCGCCGTCTGCAAGTAGCATCGAAAGATCCTCATTGTTTGGCCGGATCTACCCCCTGTCGTTTGGAAAAGCGGCCGGGGGTAGTATGCTGTGCGCGGGAATGAAGGAAATTGAGACCGTTGCAGAGAAAACAAAAGCAAGGAAACAAGGCTGCGGCGTGATATGTGCGGGTAAGGGCGGGTGAGGCGGATGGGCAGAAAGTGGCGGATATCTGTAATACTCGTTCTATGCCTCGCGTTGTCAGCTGCGGCAGCGCTGGCGGCCGACCGCTTCACGTTGCTGGCGGGAACCCGTTGGGAGACGGAGGGCTGCATCGCGGATTCGGGGAAACCCGGGGCGGTGGTGCTGATTCTCGGCGGCGTCCATGGCAACGAGCCGGCCGGGGCGCTGGCGGCGGCGCAGGTCTGCACGTTTCAGCCGGCGGCGGGGAAAATCGTTGCGGTTCCCCGCGTCAACATGCCCGGCTTGGCGGCGAAATTGCGCTATGCGCCAAATGGCGGCGGCGACATGAACCGGGTCTATCCGCCCGAGAACGGCGATACTCCGGCGGAACGGATGGGCGAGGCGATCATCGCCCTGATGGAGGAACATCGCATCAGTTTGTTCGTCGACCTGCACGAAGCCCGCAACTTCCATAAACTCGATCCAACCTCCCTCGGTCAGTCCCTGTTGCCGGCGGATAATCCGGCCAGCGACGCGATGGCGACGGCGGCGATTGAAGCCGTCAACCGCGAAATCGACGAGGAGGTTAAGAAGTTCACCCGGCTCGGCCCGCCCATTCGCCGGAGTGCGGCCTGGTACGCCGGCAAGACGCTGGGAATCGCCGCGTTCACGGTGGAAACCTCTGCACAGCAGCCATTGGCGGACCGGGTGGGGCAACATCTGGCTGTGGTCAAGGAATTGCTGATGACCGGGGGCTGGCTGG
>CAZRQI010000052.1:0-11663 GCA_964602025.1 uncultured Veillonellaceae bacterium | reverse complement strand
TTCATCCATAGAAAAAATAGTATAACTTTTCTGCAGGCTGTTAAGAAAGGTTCAGATGCAAGAAACGACGAGGCTTGCGCTGCGCCGCGTACGGCTTGTACGCAAGCAAGCAAATGGAGTCGTGACGCAGCAGATGGGCCTTTATCAACAGACTGCCCTTTACACCAGGCCCTGGGCCTTCATCGCTTCCGCTACCTTGATGAAGCCGGCGATGTTGGCGCCGACAACCAAATTGTCCTTGTGGCCGTAATATTCCGCGGCCTTGCTGGAGTTTTTGAAAATATTGACCATGATTGTTTTCAGCCGTTCATCCACTTCCTCAAACGACCACGACAACCGCATCCCGTTCTGGGTCATTTCCAGCCCCGACACGGACACGCCGCCGGCGTTGGCCGCCTTGGCCGGGCCGACATACACGCCATTGTGCAGGAAATATTCGACCGCTTCATTCGTGCAGGGCATGTTGGCACCCTCGCAGACGAATTTCACGCCGTTGGCGACGATCTTTCGCGCATCGTCGATCAGGATGTCGTTTTGCGTCGCGCAGGGAATCACGATATCCACCTGGACTCCCCAGGGTTTTTCGCCGGGATAGAATTTGACGCCGAATTTGTCGGCGTAGTCTTCCACGCGGTCACGGCAGGAGGCGCGCATCTCGAGCATATATTCTATTTTTTCGCCGCTCACTCCGTCCGGGTCGTAGATATAGCCGTCCGGGCCGGACAAGGTCACGACTTTTCCGCCCAATTCAGTAACTTTCAAGGCAGTCCCCCAGGACACATTGCCAAAGCCGGAAATGGCCACTGTCTTCCCGTCAAAACTCGTTCCCTTGGCCTTCAGCATCTCCTGACAGAAGTAAGTGATGCCGAAGCCGGTCGCTTCCGGACGGGCCAGGCTGCCGCCGAAAGAAAGCCCTTTGCCAGTCAGGACGCCATTCTCGTAATTGCCCCTGATCCGCTTATACTGTCCGAACAGATAGCCGATTTCCCGACCGCCGACGCCCAGGTCTCCCGCCGGCACGTCCGTATCCGGGCCGATATAACGATACAGCTCCGTCATGAAACTCTGGCAGAAGCGCATCATTTCCGCGTCGGACTTGCCCCGCGGGTCGAAATCCGAGCCGCCTTTGCCGCCGCCCATCGGCAGGCTGGTCAGCGAGTTCTTGAAGGTCTGCTCGAACCCCAGGAATTTGATAATGCTCAAATTCACCGACGGATGAAAGCGCAATCCGCCTTTATAGGGACCGATGGCGCTGTTGAACTGCACCCGGAAACCGCGATTCACCCGGACATTCCCGGCATCGTCCATCCAAGGCACCCGGAACATGAATTGCCGCTCCGGCTCGACGAGACGCTCCATGATCCCCGCCGCAATATATTCGGGATGTTTTTCCAGCACATCCACCAACGAATCCAATACTTCCTTGACCGCCTGGTGAAATTCCGGCTCGTTCGCATTTCGTTCGACAACCCGCCGATACAGTTCCTCACAGTATTGTCGCGCCGTGGTAGCCATGTTATACTCCCCCTTATGCGTTTTTCTTCGGAACACTGCGAATCCGTTCGATTGGTTTCATTGTATCGCATTTTTTGGATTTTGTATACATTTTCGAGCGAAATTTTCAGTTAAATTACATTACGGCGTTGTCCCCGTCCGCCCCTTGCCGCACCCATCTCCTTTCCCTTGAATTCCTGGCGGACGCCATCGCGCCCAATAATAAAGCTGTTTTCTAACCAATCTGTTTATTTGGAAATAACGCCCGTGAAGTTTCGCCCATCCACTTTGACCTCGAATGGCTTTTCGCGCCGAATCAACTTTACATGTTTCGTCTGTTCCAAGACCGGCTGCCCGAACAACCACTCCCAATCAAGCCGGCCCTCCTTTTCGTTATTGTAGGGAATGTGAAAATAGCCCATGTTGGTCGCGGTCAGGTTATGGAAAAAATGACTGCCCAACGACGGTTCGGGCCGCAGCTCCTTCCGGTCGGCTTCCACGACGACTTGCGCCTGTGACATCTGCGCCCAATTCAGGGGGATTCCCAGCCAACGATCCGAGGTGCCGATGCGTCCGAAGCCAATCAGGATGCAGCGTCGTCCCTCACGAATCAGCCGGCCGTTGAGTTCACCGATTTCCCGGGCGATCACTTCACTGTCCTTCAGTTGGAAGGTCTCGGGATCCACCAGGATGATGTCCCGGAGATCCTGGAAAAAACCATTGCCGATCGTTCGCCGGCTAAAGCACCCAGCCGAACCCGCGTCGTCGATTTGCACCTGCAGCGCCTCCCGACCGACGACCATCGGCCGGATCTGCAAAAAGTAGAATTCCTTGGGCTTGCTCTTGTCCTTGGGAATGTTCATGGCGAATTCAATTTCGACATTGGCATTGAACGCCATCTTCCCCAGCTGGAGAAAATCCTTCACGATGCTGGTAAGCGGCAGACGCTCATACTTCAGGATCGGTGCGAAGGTCAATATTTTTGGCCCAGGTCGGTTCACGCCGTCATATATGCAGTCATCTTCCCGCGAATACGTGCTGGCGGTGAACTCGAGCGAGTTTTCCTGCTCCGCCCGCGAAATCGGCAACCGTTCATAGCTGTAGTTGTCGTCGGCGCACAACTGAATGTCGGCGGAGGTCCGAAGATTCACCGCGTAAAAATTGTTCTGCGATTTTTGCAGGTATTCGGCCGGGCTGGAAACCAGCGGGTTCATCTTGGGGTGCGCCGGCGAATATCGATAGACCCGCTCACCTTCGACGATGCTCTTGCCCAGGCCCAGCGCCAGGCTGATGGTGCCTTCCTCCGGCTTCATCGGTTCATAGGGGTAGAAATTGTAGGACTGGGCGACGCCGGAAATGGCTGGATAGTAGTGGTCGCCATAGGTTTCGCCCACCAGTTCCTGAATCAGCACGGCCATCCGTTCTTCCTCGATCCGGATGTCGGCGTTCCGCGCATATTGCACCGGAGCGGCGTAAAACACCGAAGCGTACACCAGCTTGACCGCGTCCGCCAGCTGCCGGTAGCGGATCGCCGGATCTTCATGGCTGTTCGGCACGACATAGGTTTTGTAAATCCCGGCAAACGGCAATACCCGCGAATCCTCCAGAATGCTGGACGAGCGGACGGCCAGCGGGCACTTGATAAATTGCGTCAGAACGCGCAGGTTTTCCTGAATCGACGGCGGCAGTTCACCGGCCAGGAATTTCTGCGCAATCGTTTCTTCGTCGTACCGGTCGGCGTTGACTCCATACAGATTGTTTTCGTCAATGAACTGTTCGAACACGTCGCTGCAGATGACGAACGAGCGCGGCGCCTTGACGGTAACCCCTTCGTACCTGTCGGCGAGCAGCGCCTTGGTGATCATCGAATTGATGAAGGCGACTCCCCGGGCTTTGCCGCCGAGCGATCCGGTGCCCAGCTTGATGAAGGCGTTTTCCATGTCCTTTTTGGCCAGACCAGCGAAATCCAGCACCATGCCGGACTGATATTTGCGGAAATAGGCATTCAGCACATCCAGGATATAGGCGCGGATGTTCTCCGTGCTCCAGCCGTCCGACGCATCAACGAAGCGCAGCTTGTCGGCCACGTCGAACTCTGTCCGGGCGCGGAACCAGCGGGAAAAATGGTTGTTGACCGCATGGTAGTTCAGGCTTTCGTCCGGCAAATCCCGGAGGATCCGTTCCAATGTGGTGATGTCGCCAGCTTCGGCGATGACCCGCCCATCGGGGTACTTGAAGACAAACGAACCAAACCCGTAATTTTCCAGAATGAACGTGCGCAATTCATGCAGCAGTTGCGGCGTGTTCTTGTTCAGGAAATGCACCTGCAGGGCCCGGGCCTGCTCCTCATGAACCGCTTCTTCCGATTGCAGCAACAGCGGAAAATTGGCGTTCATCGCCCGAATCTGCCGGACCAGCTCGAATCCCGCCGTCGGATCCATCTCCCCGGCCCGGGGATAGCGCACATCGGAAATGACGCCGAGCAGGTTGTCCCGATAAGTATAGATCAAGGACATCGCTTCTTCATAGGACTCCGCCAGCAGGATCTTCGGCCGCAGACGGATCCGCAGCAGGCCGTGCCGGATGTTCATGGCGTGCAGCAGCAAATACCGGGTTTGGGTCAGGATCTCAGTATACAGAAGCGGCAAGATTCGCGAATAGTAAATCGGCGAGTCCTCGACCAACAAGATGGCCTGAACTCCCTGCCGGCTATCCGCCGCCACGTTAATCTGGTCCTCAACGTATTTGATAATCGCCAGCAGGATGCGGCTGTCGCCGGACCAGTAAAAAATGCGGTTGATGCAGGATTGGCGACGGATGTTGGCGATCATGTCCGGCGTCAGCCGGTCATAGGAAAGCATCACAATCGGCAACGCAGGATACATTTCTTTGATGGACTGTTCGAATTCGAACGATTCCATGTCGCTGATCCGGGACATCGTGATCACCAGGTGGATCGGATTCGTCGCCAAAACCGACAAGGCCTCCTCCTGGCTGGAAACCTGATGAATCCGCGGGATATAGGGAATGCTGAGGTCGGAAAACTGATGGTAGATCTGTTCGGTCAGCTGGCCGTCCTCCTCCAGGATAAAGCCGTCATAGATCGTGGATATCAGCAGGATCTCGGTCACACGATACTTGATCAGTTCGTGGACGCTGGAAAACCTGGCTTTCAGGTCGGCAAATTGTTTCACAACCATCTTTTCTCCACCTTTCGCCGCAACCGCAAGTTCACCGTGGCGACAGAGTATTCTGATGATTTAATTAGGTGTTTCCGGCCAATAATCCTGCCGGCGGCAAATATTTCCCGGATTTCCCGCCACCTCTCCATGCACCCGGGCAGGCGACCGCTCATTTAAATAGTTTCCTTTCGATTTAATTAATATCGAATTCTGTACTTTGCGACTATTTTGCCATAGTATTTTTATTTAGGAAAACATGTGGCGGAAGCAGGAAGGTTCGATATGGGAACGGCATTGCGCGTGGGAATCGACATCGGTTCCACCACCATCAAAATGGTGATCCTGGATGAAGACAGTCGGATCGTTTTTCAGCAATATGCGCGGCATTTTTCGGATATCGCCGCGGCGTTTCAAAATGTGACGGCCAAGGCGCAGGAAGTCCTGCGGCAAAAGCTGCTGTCGGTCATCGTGACCGGCTCCGCCGGCATTGGCATCTCCGAGGCGCTCGGCCTGCCCTTTGTTCAAGAAGTGATCGCTTCCACCACCGCCATCCGCAACCTGATTCCCCATACCGACACGGCGATCGAACTGGGCGGCGAGGACGCCAAGATCACCTACCTCGGTTCGGCGGTGGAGCAGCGCATGAATGGAGTCTGCGCCGGCGGCACCGGCTCGTTTATCGACCACATGGCGACGCTGCTGAATACCGACCCAACCGGCTTGAACGAACTGGCCAAACACTGCCGGATCATCCATCCCATCGCCTCCCGGTGCGGCGTGTTCGCCAAAACCGACGTGCAGGCTTTGATGAACGACGGGGCGCCGAAAGAAGACATCGCCGCCTCAATCCTGCAGGCGGTCGTCAACCAGACCATCAGCGGTCTCGCGCAGGGCCGGGCCATCCGGGGCAAAGTGGCTTTGCTGGGCGGACCGCTGCATTTTCTATCCGAGCTTCGGCGACGTTTCGCGGAAACGTTGGGTCTCGCGCCGGATCAGGTGCTGAGCCCCGAGTGCTCGCCCTATCTGGTAGCGATCGGCGCCGCCCTGTCGCCGCAGGGTGAACCGGTTTCCTGCGAACATTTTTATGCCCAAACTTCACCGCGGCGCCTCGTCGCCGGCCTGTCCACCGACCGGCCGCTCGCTCCGCTGTTTCGCGACGACGAAGAATATCAGCGGTTCGCGGCGCGCCACGCCGCCGCCAAAGTGCCCCGCGCCAGTCTCGACGACTATGCCGGCGACGCATTTTTGGGAATCGACGCCGGTTCGACCACGCTAAAGCTGGCGCTCGTCGACGCAGCCGGCAACCTTTTGTATTCCTACTACGGCGGCAACCAGGGCAAACCTCTGGAAACCGCCATCGCCGCCTGTCGCGAACTCTACCGCCGCCTGGGCCCCCGAACCCGGATTGCCGGCTCCGCCGTGACCGGCTACGGCGAACAGCTGATCAAATCCGCGCTGCAAGCGGACATCGGCGAGGTGGAAACTGTGGCGCACCTGACAGCGGCCCGGCATTTTCTGCCCGCGGTCTCGTTCGTGCTCGACATCGGCGGTCAGGATATGAAAAGTTTCCATGTCCATGACGGCGTCATCGACTCCATCGTACTCAACGAAGCCTGTTCCTCCGGCTGCGGTTCGTTCGTGGAAACCTTCGCCCAGGCCCTGGGCTTGAGCGCGAAAGAGTTCGCCAGCCTCGGACTGACCTCCCGGAAACCGGTGGATCTTGGCACTCGCTGCACGGTATTCATGAATTCGAAAGTCAAGCAGGTGCAGAAAGAAGGCGCCGATGTCCGGGACATCTCGGCAGGCATCTCCATTTCCATCGTCAAAAACGCCCTGTTCAAAGTGATCCGCCTGAAGAACGCCGCCGAACTCGGCAACCGCATCGTGGTCCAGGGCGGAACCTTCCTCAACGACCCGGTGCTGCGGGCATTCGAGCAATTGTTGGGTCAGAACGTGGTCCGCCCGGATATCGCCGGCCTCATGGGCGCCTTCGGCGCGGCGCTCATCGCCCGCCAACGCTGCGCGCCGGGAACGCCTTCCACCTTGCTGCCGGCGACCGCCCTCGACGGGTTCGCGGTCCGGACGGCCAGCCATCGCTGCAAACTTTGCGGCAACCAATGCCTGATCACCACCCAGACCTTTCCCAACGGCAAGAAACATCATTCCGGCAACCGTTGCGAACGGGGCACCGGCAAAACCGCCGTCGTCGCCAATTGCCCCAACCTCTACGCCTACAAGTACCAGCGACTGTTCGGCTACGAGCCGCTGCCATCCGGGGAGGCCCGACGCGGCCGGATCGGCATTCCCCGCGTCCTCAACCTGTATGAGGATTATCCCTTCTGGTTCACGCTGTTTACCCGACTGGGCTATCAGGTAGTCCTGTCCGGCCGTTCCTCCCGGCAGCTCTACGAACAGGGCATGGACACGATTCCGTCCGATTCGATCTGTTATCCGGCCAAGCTGGTGCACGGACACGTGACCGACCTGCTGCGGCAGGGCGTCAAAAAGATTTTTTACCCCTGCGTCCCCTATAACGTGAAGGAGGATCCCGCCACCGACAATTGTTACAATTGCCCGATCGTCACGTCCTATCCCGAAGCCGTCCGGGCCAATCTCGACACTCTGCGGGAACCGGATGTGGTCTTCTACCATCCTTTCCTGCCCCTGAACCGGCGGAACCGGCTACTGCAGCGATTACAAAAGGAACTGGCCGCTGAAAGCATTCCCGAAGCCGAGTGGGATACCGCCATGGACGCCGCCTACCAGGAATGGGAACATTACAAGAGCGATGTGCGCCGGGCCGGCGAGGCGGCGCTAGCCTTCATGGCGGAGAACCACATCAACGGCGTTTTGCTGGCGGGTCGACCCTACCACATCGATCCGGAAATCAACCACGGTCTGCCGGAGCTGGTCCAGTCCCACGGTCTGGCCATTCTATCGGAAGACGCGGTCCGGCATCTCGCCACACTGGAAAGGCCCCTGCGGGTCGTTGACCAGTGGTCCTACCACTCCCGTCTGTATGCCGCCGCCCGCTTCGTGCTCGACCGTCCCGACATCGAGTTGGTGCAGATCAACTCTTTTGGCTGCGGCCTCGACGCTATCACCATCGACCAAGTCAACGACATCCTGGCGTCCCGGCGCCGGATCCACACCGTCATCAAACTGGACGAGATCAGCAATCTGGGGGCCGCCCGCATCCGCATCCGTTCCCTGTTGGCCGCCCTGAATGAACGGCAGGCGCCGCCTTGCGCCATGACGACGGAGGCCCACCCGGAATCCGTTTCCGCCCTGTACCGGCCCGTGCCGCTTGCCGAGATCCGGCGCTCCTACACAGTGCTGGCGCCGCAGTTGTCGCCGATCCATTTTCAGTTTCTCGAAGCTGCCTTCCGGCGGGCCGGATTTCAGCTGGTTATCCCGCAGCTGCCCGATAAATCGGCCGTCGACGAGGGCCTGAAATATGTCAACAATGACGCCTGTTATCCGGCGATCCTAGCCGTGGGGCAGCTGCTGCAGGCGCTCCGCTCGGGCCGCTACGACCTTGGCCGGACGGCGGTGCTGCTGACCCAAACCGGCGGTTGTTGCCGCGCCACCAACTATGTGGCGTTGATGCGAAAAGCGCTGCTGGACGCCGGACTCCCACAGGTTCCTGTTCTGGCTTTTGGCCGTCAGGCCCAGTCGGAGGTTCCCGTTTCCTTGTCGTTGCTGGAAAGCATGATCCTCGGCATCCTCTACGGCGACCTGCTGATGCGGGTGCTGCTCCGGGTCCGCCCCTATGAGGCGGTTCCCGGGTCGGCGCAAGCACTGTATGAAACCTGGGCGGCCAAGTGCCGCCAGGATCTGCTCGAACTCGGCCGGAAGAATTTTTCCGCCAATGTCCGCGGCATCGTCCGGGCTTTCGACAACCTGCCGATCACCGAACGCCCCAAACCCCGGGTCGGCCTGGTCGGCGAAATCCTGGTCAAGTATCACCCGACCGCTAACAACCGCCTGGTCAAACTGTTGGAAAGCGAGGGCGCGGAAGCGGTGGTTCCGGACATGCTGGATTTCTTTCTCTATTGCGCCTACGACAGCAAGACCGAGCGGGAACTGCTGGCCGGCACGTTTCTCAACCAGCTCAAAGGCAGCTTGTTCATCAAAACGGCGGAATTCTGCCGCCGGCCGCTACGCCAGGCCCTGGCGGAAAGTCAGCGTTTTTCGCCGCCTCTCTCCATCGACCGGATCGCCGAACTGGCAAGCCGCCACATCTCGCTGGGCAACCTGGCCGGCGAGGGGTGGCTGCTCACCGGTGAAATGCTCGAACTGCTCCATTCGGGAGTCAACAACATCGTCTGCATGCAACCGTTCGCCTGCCTGCCCAATCACATCACCGGCAAGGGCATGCTGCGGGAGTTGCGCCGCTGTTACCCCAACGCCAACATCGTTCCGGTCGACTACGATCCCGGCGCCAGCGAAGTCAACCAGCTGAACCGGATCAAGCTGATGCTGGCGGTGGCGATCGAAAACAGGCAGCTGCCCCAACCGGCGCGGACAAATTAGGAAATTCTTTGATCCCGGGCAGGATTTATGGTCCCGCCGGCGAAAATTTAAATCTATGAGTCACGAAAGGCTGTTCAGAAAGGCCCAGATGCAAGAAACGACGAGGCTTGCGCCGTGCAACGTACTCTCTGGTACGTAAGCAAGCAACCGGAGTCGTGACGCAGCAGATGGGCCTTTATCAACAGCCATCATAACCGGGAGCCTTTTGTATGCTTAATAAAATATAAAAAGGAGAGGTTACCCATGAAATCCAAATCGTTTTCCCTGATTTCCCTGCTCCTCGTTTGCAGTTTCGCGCTCCTGCTCGTCGCCGGCTGCGGCGGCGACAAAAAGCCAGCGGCTCCGGCTGCGGCTCCGGCCTCCGCCCCGGCGGCGAAACCGGCGGCGACCGCGGAAGAAACCCTGGCCGCCATTATGATGAAATCCAAACAGGTTCCGGGTTTTTCCTGCGATGTGAACGTGACCGGGCCGGGCTTTTCCTCCAGCAGCAAAATGTGGGTCGGCAAGGAAAAAATGCGGATGGAGAACACGTTTGAAGGCAAGAAGATGATCACGCTGGTCGATGGCGACACCACCTATATGTATGATCCAGCCACCCAGACCGCCATGAAAATTTCCGGCAAGGATCTCCCCGCCGGCGCGGAAGGCAAAGTGGACAATCCGGCGGAATACGAGCAGAGTATGGCCAAGGATTCCGTGAAGTTTCTTGAAACCGTGACGTACGAGGGCGTGAAATGCCGGGTCGTCGCCTATACCGACAAGGAAGACGGCGCTACGGCGAAGATGTGGCTGCGCGAAGATTACGGACTGCCAATGCGGCAGGAAGTGACCGCCAAAAGCGGCGAAAAGATGACGATCGAGTACAAGAACATGAAAATCGGCGCACAAGCGGCGGACGTCTTCAAACTGCCGGCCGGCGTCACCATCCAGGATGTCGGCGCCATGATGCGAAATCAGCCAAAACCCGACAAATAAGCGATTTCTCGTAGTTTCCCGGAAGAAAAGGGAGTTCGGCAGCCTGCGCCGCCGAACTCCCTTTTATATTCCCCGGAAAAGTCAATGCGTTCCCGTGAGCCGTGTCCTTATTTCAGCAGTTTGTCGACCATGTGGATCAGGATATCCACACCGTGAATGAGCGCCGAGCGGTCGAATTTCATCGCCGGATCATGCAGACCCGGGGTCAGGTCGCAGCCCAGGCCGATATAGCCGGCTTTCAGCGACGGTTTGGCCTGCGCGAAGTTGTGGAAGTCCTCGCCGCCTGGCGTCACGACCGGATCCAGCAGGCCGGCTTCACCCAAAACCGTCTGGATCGCCTCCCGCGCCAGCGCGATGATTTCCGGGTGATATTCCGCGCCCGGCACGCCGCCGGTCACTTTTACCTCGGCAGTGGCGCCAACTGTCGCGGCCCCCGCCTTGATGGCATTCTCCGCTTTTGCAAGCAGGAGTTTCATGGCGTCGTTCTGCTGCGCCCGCAAGTCCACAGCCATGACGGCCTTGTCGGGGATCTGGTTCAGTGTGGCGCCACCGGCCGCCAGCTTGGTCACCTTGCAGGTAAAGGGAATCACCGGGTTGAGATGGATGGCGTTCACCGCCTGCACCGCCGCCGCCGCGCCGTCAATGGCGTTGATACCCAGGTGGGGTCGGGCGCCGTGGGCTGTCTGTCCGGTGATGGCCGCCTCCATGATATAGCTGGAGCCATGATACAGGGCCGGGGTGGCCTGACCCGTTTTCGCCTCCTGAATCGGCCGCAGATGGATGCCCAGGAGAATGTCGACATCGTTGATCGCACCGGCTTCGATCATCCGGGTCGCGCCGGTCAGTTTCTCTTCGGCCGGCTGGAACAGGATCTTTAGCGCGCCGCGCCGGATACCGGTTTTCGCCAGCTCTTCCGCCGCCGTCAGCACCATCGAGCAGTGCGCGTCATGACCGCAGGAATGAACGCGGACCGTCTCGCCATTGACGACATGCTCCAAGGCATCCATGTCGGCCCGAAGCGCGACCGTCGGCCCCGGCTCGCTCCCTTTGAGAACCGCTGCCACGCCGGTGCCGCCAACGCCGGTGGTCACGGCGAAACCGGCCGCGCCGATCCGCTCCGCCAGCCAGGCCGAGGTGCGGTGTTCGGCGAATCCCACTTCCGGCATTGCATGTAACGTGTCATAGGCGGCTTGAAGTCGCGTTTCTTTTTCGTTCATGTTTTTCATCCTCCCCCTTCGGGTTTATTTTCGGTTAAGACTATTTCGCTGCGTTCCAGGCGATTTCCTTCGCGAACAAGTTGCAACGCCAAGTTTTTAGAAGGATTCCTTCCCCGGCGCACCGAATCATGAACCACTATGAGTTTTTTCTCTTCCCGTCTGCCGCAACCGCCGCGTTCCGAACTTCATATGTCGTTTCACGGCAGCAACGTTCCCGCGCCGGCGAAGAAATTCCTCACGCTGGAAACAAAAATCATTT